>CALEFO010000069.1 GCA_937877165.1 uncultured Lachnospiraceae bacterium
GCTTTTCCTCTGCCAGTCATTTTTCAAGAGTGTTCAAAGCCTATGTCGGCAGCACACCAAGCGAGTATCGGGAAAAGCACCAGTGACTGCTTCGACACAGCGATGAACGCCGCAGGAATGACGATTGTTGGTATCGGTCAGATCATAATGAAGTACTCACGAATAAGTGCTTTGTGTTAAAAAAACACCTTGACAAATCTCATCTCAGTAGAAAATTTCATTCCATACTCCGAGGAGCAGGCTGTGTCACATTCTGCCCATGCGGCCATTGCCGTCTGCAAAGGGATGTATGCGGATTTAAGTTTCCATGGGACAGCACCGTGATCCGGCCAATCTGCTCACTGATAGCTGCGACCAGATTGATAATGCGATCTGGCATATGGGCAATGTCATGGAAATTTCCCCGATAAAACTTAATCATCTTCTGTGTAGCATCTGCAACAACCATTGTTTGTCTCACCTCGTGTGATAAAGTAATCCTTTTGCCGAATGCGGCAGCCGGTGCGTTAGCACCTATGTTAGCACCTATGCTGCTGTTTGTTTGTCTTTCAGAGTGCAGTACCCTTTTTCGGCACGAAAAGGCCGGTCATGTCGGCATGCTCCAGCTCCAACAGCTTGACTTTTTTATCGATTCCGCCCGCATATCCAGTCATGCTCCCGTCCATGCCGACAACCCGGTGGCAGGGAATGAGGATGGAAATCTCATTGTGTCCCACTGCGCCGCCGACCGCCTGCGCGGACATTCTGGAAATCCCCAGCTTTCCGGCAAGCTGCCGTGCGATCTCACCGTAGGTCATCGTTTTACCGTAGGGGATCTGCCGAAGGATCTCCCACACGGACTGGCGAAAAGCGGATCCGATCGGATGAAGCGGCGGCATAAAATCCGGCTCCTTTCCGGTAAAATAAAGATCCAGCCAGCGCTTTGCTTCTGCAAGAACCGGTGTCTCCTGCTGCACATGCTCCGCAGGAAGATTGTCTGCAAAATACTTCTCGCCGTCAAACCAAAGGCCCGTCAGAGCCTTTTCCTCTGCTGCCAGCAGGATGCCGCCAAGCGGCGAATCATAATGACAAGTGTATACCATATTATTTCCCTCCGGATTCAGATTTCCCCTCTCCGTTTTGACCCGGAAATACCTGCTTAGAACTCGTATTCAGTGGCATTCCAAGATTAGGGATATACCCTGCTTCTGCCAATGCAATGACACACAAAAGTGCACCCCAATGATAAAATTTGTCACTATTATCCGAATTGCATCCTTCGCCTGTAATCGCGCAGTAGTTTTCATGAACATGACGGTGCTCTGTCCATTCCTTCAGAAACAGCTTTTCGGATTTTTCTGCCAGATCATGACGGACATCAGCCAGGCATGTTCGTGTAAGTGCAAGATACGTCAGAAAGTTCAACGGAGCCCAAATACGGCCGCGCCAATAATCCTGATCAGTAAAGGCAGGATCATTGCGGGCAATAGAAGGCAGCATCCACATTCCATAGAACTCCTCTGTATTAAAATAATGAAGTGCAATGCGTTTCTGCCGTTGTACCGAAACATTCGGAGAAAACAAAGCATAGAAGTTAGTAGGCGAAATACGATGGGAAAATTCACCGGTATCCGTACGTCGGTTACAATAGAATCCAAATTCTTCATCCCATAAGCCTTCCAGACCATTGCTGGCTGCATTCATACGTTGTGTAAGCTCCGGGATATCTTTCTCTTTTCCTATTTCTGCTGCCAGTTCTATTAAGCTGCGGCAATCCAGTATATAGAGTCCGGTGAGACCTACGTCTTCCAGTTCCAGACGATTGGTATTCTTATTAAAAGGGATATCATCGTACATAGGCGAATTATCAAGTCCGCTTTCCAGCGAAGCACCAAAACGGTCATGCACACCATCTTTTTCCCAGCGGTTTCCATATAAAACCGGAATTTTTTCACTTCCCCAGCACAATGCCCCCGATGGATTCATACGATGTTCCGCAAACCATCTGTTCCATCGCAGCAATTTTTCGTACATTTCCGCTACAATCCACTTGTCACGATAAATCCGATATGTCTCAAGCAGCATCGCGCTCCCTATCGGCGGCTGAGAGCGGTCTGCACTGACCTGTCCGGTAGCATAAGCAAAATTAGGGACAAACCCATCACCGGTCTGTTCATTCAGGATTTCATACAAATTGGAATATGCCAGTTCTTTGCTGCTGATACTGGCCATAAATCCTGCAAAAAAGTTATCCCAGCAAAACAGAACGTATCCTCCACTTCCAATTGACCATAATCGGCTGACAGGAGAAATCACTCTGTCATGTTTGGGATCATAGATCGTATCCCACATGAGTGCCGCCTCCATCGCCTCATACATAGGTTGCATTTCTCCATATGCAGCTGTGCGGGCCGAATGCGCTGCTCTGCTTTCCGCTATCAGTTTCTGAGCTTCTTTCAGGCTGTATTTTTTACCCGTAGAAAAGGCAACTGGACGATTTAGTTCCACCGACAGAAAGGCAGTCTGCACAGGAATGTTATTATCCACCACAGGCTGTCCTGTCGTATAAACACATGTCTTCCCTGTCGCATCGTGTCCTATTAATGCCTGGTCTGATTGTTCTACCCAGCCGGTTCTTCCCCACAAATATCCTCCCTCAAGAATCAGCATAGCTGGCCGCAATTGATTTTTAATCGGTGTCACCAGAAGCACCAGTCCGTCATCTGCCACAGATGATTCCACCCTGATCTCCATGCCACACCACGTTAAGGACATTTCTGTATAGCTTTCATCCGCAGCATGCATGCCCGGAAAAGCGGTTTCCACAGGTTCTCTGCCGTATTCATTCGCAAAACGTCCTACCAGTGTTTCTTTCAGATAATGTCCCTCGCGGTATTCCTTAAAGGCGATGTTAATGGAAAATCCATTCGGCATATGCACATAAGAAAGTACACTGCGCACATTCCATGTGTGCCAGCCGGATATATATTTATTTTTTAGCGATGAATAATTCATAAAATTCGTTATCCTCCTGTGATTGCAAATTTTTCATCAATATTCATTCTCTCCCTTGTAAAGAAATTATTCAATATATTCAACAGCACTATTGGGAAGCACTGTCAATTTCAGAGATTTCTGCAGCAGTCGGCATATCCCCCACTTATTTCAGCGCTTATTTTTCTGAACATTTCGGGCAGACATTTTCTTCGTATTTGTGTTCTTTTCGGGTGGATAAAGCGCGCGTACTCCTGAAGGGAACATCACTGCCAATTTCGCAGGTTGTTCCTGGTAACCCGCAGCTTCTTCCCATTCGTTGTAAACGTCAGCTCTCCGCTATATCTCGTATCATAAATTTGCTGCACACCGGCTTCCTGCAAACGCTCCAAGGTCTCCTTATGAGGGTGCCCGTACCGGTTGTCCTGTCCGCAGGAGATGTAGGCGTACATGGGCCGGAAGGTCTGCAGGAATTCCTCACTGGTGGCTCCCCGGGAGCCGTGATGGGCAACATGAAGCAGAGTGACTGATATTTTCGATTCTGTCACCGCATTGTCTTCTGCCATGTCTCTCATCCATGTACTCTCTGTCCGGACATACTCAAGCAGCCGCTCCTCTCCCGAGCCTTCCAGGTCTCCATTCAGAAGACAGCTGAAATCCCCGTAGGTCAGGTACAGGGTTGTCGAGCGCTCGTTGGCCTCCGCGTAGCTGCTGTTCTCCTCCGGATGCAGGCATGTCATCCGAAGCCTTCCCTGCTCCAGAATGTCGCCTTC
>CALEFO010000070.1 GCA_937877165.1 uncultured Lachnospiraceae bacterium
CTTCCAAACAAGCAGCATCGGTGCTGACGCACCGGCTGCCGCATTCGGCAAAACCGCCTTCGCGGATTTTGCCTCAGCGGGGTAGAAGTTTGGAAGTGACATTGATATGTCACTTCCAAACAAGCAGCATCGGTGCTGACGCACCGGCTGCCGCATTCGGCAAAACCACCTTCGTGGATTTTGCCTCAGCGGGGTAGAAACATGAAACGTGAAATGGAGTTCAAGATGGAGCGCCCGGAACTTCTGAAGGAAGGCCAGGAGGTGACTGTCTCGGAGGGGCTTCTTCCGAGTAATTATTATTACACGATCAACCCTTCGCTTGCGATGAGCGGCAATATTCCGTTTACGAAGCGGCTGAAGGCCCGGAAGGGCATCGTGAAGTCAGTGGAAGAGAATGAACGCGGCTTCTACGTCAACGTGGAATTTGAAGAGAACTGAGATGGTCCGATACGGGCATTTCTCCTTGGGGTGCTGCAAAAAAAGCGGCACAGAAAGGTAAGCTTCAGCATGGAAGAAAAACAGACCTCAGCGGGCAAGATGCCGTTTCGCAATGCAGTCAGCTGTTTTCTGGGCGCCCTGATCTGGGGAACTGCCTTTGTGGCGCAGAGAATCGGAAGCGATGAAATCAGCGCGATGACATTCGTGGGACTGCGCTTTCTGATGGGATTTGCGGTCCTGCTTCCACTCGTCATTGTCCGGGAGAGGCTCCGAGGGAAACGAATTCTGCAGAAAGACCGGACGGTAGAACCGGTGGATCACAGGCAGTCCGTAAGGGGCGGAATCGTCTGCGGGATTGCCCTTGTGACAGCGTCCTGGCTTCAGCAGGTGGCAATCCCTTATGTTCCGGTCGGAAAGGCAGGCTTTCTTACGGCACTGTATATCATCATTGTGCCCATCCTTTCCTTCTTTTTCACAAGAAGAAGCAGGGCAAGGGTCTGGATTGCAGCGGCAATTTCAGCGGTCGGGCTCTATTTCCTGTGCATGAAGCCGGGAGAATCCTTCCATATCGGGCGGTGGGAATTGATTCTGATTGGCTGTGCGCTGATGTTCTCGGTGCAAATTATGAGCATTGATCATTTTGCGGCGAGGACGGACGGCGTGGAGTTGTCCTGTATGCAGTTTCTGACGGCAGGTGTCATCGGAACGGTTATTGCAGCAGGACAAGGAAACCTGTCTCTTGCCGGGGTATCTGCGGGGGCCCTTTTGTCTCTTCTTTATGCCGGAATTTTTTCGAGTGGAATTGCCTATACGCTGCAGATTGTCGGGCAGAAGGGAGCAGACCCGGCAATTGCGTCTCTGATTATGTCCCTGGAATCGGTGATCAGCGCGGTGTCGGCGTTCTTCATTCTGCATCAGACCCTGTCGGGGCGCGAGCTGGTGGGATGCGTCCTGATGGCATCGGCAATTGTACTCGTCCAGCTGCCGGTGAAGAAGACAACGCTTTTGATGAGTCTTCTGTCTGTTCTTTTTCTTGGCGGCTGCGGATCGGCCCCCGGAGTGGATACCGGGAATGTGGAAACGCAGGGAAGCAAGCTCCTGCAGGCAGGATCCTATCAGGAGGCGGCTGATTTCTATCAGCAGCAGATTGATGCGAAAAACACGGGAGCAGAGAATTACCGGTGCCTTGGAATTTCCCTGATGGGGCTTGGAGATTATAAAAAGGCGGCTGAGGCGTTTGAAACGGCACTTTCGGAATCCGGAATCATTCCGACGGACAGTGATTATGACATCAACTACTATCTCGGCTCCTGCTATGACAAGCTGGGAGATTACGAGTCAGCGCTGGAGGTTTATGATGCTATCGTTGTCCTTCGACCGAAGGACGCAGACGCGTTGGAACTTCGCGGCGGAGTGAAAATGCAGATGGGCGATACCGAAGGAATGCAGAAGGATTTTTCCAAGGCAATCTCACTGGAACCATCGAATTATGATCGCCTGCTCTCCATTTATTCTGCTATGGCCAGCAACGGCTATGAGGAAGAGGGAAAAAAATACCTGCAGGATGCTCTGGATCAGAGCTCGGACAGCATGAGCGGATATGACCGCGGACGGATCGCCTACTACGTCGGAGATTATGACACGGCGCGGACGAATCTGGAACAGCTGCAGAACAATACCGACGAAAAAGTTGTCCTGATGCTCGGAAGAACCTATGAGGCACTGGGAGATTATAATTACGCTACCAATGTGTACAAGACCTTCCTTTCTTCGGATACGACGCATCCGGAGGTCTATAATCAGCTGGGACTGTGCTGCATGAAAATGGAGGATTACGAGTCGGCGCTGGACGCATTTCAGGAAGGGAAAAAGCTCGGCGGGACAGAATGTCTGCAGAGCCTTTCATTCAATGAAATCGTGGCATATGAGCACTTGGGAGAGTTTGAACAGGCGCAGGCACTGATGGAAACCTACTTAAAATCCTATCCCGGGGATGAGAAGGCCAAACGGGAAGAGATCTTTCTTAGTACAAGATAATGATTCGTTGGTTGCATAGGAGCCAAATTCTGCGTTATACTGCAACCGATATATTAGCAGGTGCCTGATGGCACGTCCTCCTGTTTGGAGCAGGCACGACAAGAAAGGATATCAATGATTTCAAAACTGATTGCAAAAATCCGGGAGAAAAATGCACCGGTAGTTGTCGGATTGGATCCGCAGATGAGCTTCATTCCGGAGCAGCTGGTTAAGGATGCGGCCCGTCATGTGGATGAGACGGCGTATGATGAAGATCTGAGTGCGGCAGCGGAGGCTGTCTGGCGCTTCAACAAGGAGATTGTGGATGCGGTTGCAGATCTGGTTCCGGCCGTGAAGCCGCAGATCGCAATGTATGAGCAGTTCGGAATTCCGGGCATGATTGCTTACTGGAAGACGGTGCGCTACTGCCAGGAGAAGGGACTGATTGTCATTGGTGATGTCAAGCGGGGCGACATCGGATCCACTTCGGAAGCGTATGCAAGAGCCCATCTGGGAAGAGTGGAGATCGGCGGACACCGGATCCGGGCATTTGATGAGGATTTTGCAACGGTAAATCCGTATTTGGGAACCGATGGCATCAAGCCGTTCGTGGATGTCTGCAACCAGGAGGACAAGGGCATTTTCGTTCTGGTGAAGACCTCCAATCCTTCCAGCGGAGAATTTCAGGACATCCGGATCGAGGATGGCCGCCACATGTATGAGGTGGTTGGTGAGAAGGTCCGCGAGTGGGGCGGGCAGTCGATGGATGGCGCGTACAGCAATGTCGGAGCTGTTGTTGGGGCAACCTATCCGGAGCAGGCGAAGGTTTTGCGCGAGCTCATGCCGCATACCTTCATTCTGGCACCCGGGTATGGCGCACAGGGAGCCACCGCCAAGGATCTGTCCGGATTTTTCGACAAGAACGGAGACGGAGCAATCGTCAACTCCTCCCGCGGAATCATTGCGGCCTATAAGAAGGATAAGTATTCACGCTTTGGCGAAGAGGGCTTTGCGGATGCAGCGAGAGCGGCAACCGTGGATATGATCGAGGATCTTCGCACAGCGCTTTCCTGATTCAGAAACGAAAGAACGGAGCAACAGACAGGTTATGGAACAGTACAAAAAGGACTTTATTGATTTTATGCTGGACTCCCGTGTCCTTAAATTCGGGGATTTTACCTTAAAGAGCGGCCGCAAGTCGCCGTTTTTCATGAATGCAGGGGCCTATCAGTCGGGCGGACAGCTGATCCGTCTGGGAGAATATTACGCAAGAGCCATTCATGATACCTATGGACTGGATTTCGATGTCCTTTTCGGACCGGCGTATAAGGGAATTCCGCTCGCAGTGGCTACGGTTATGGCCATCAGCAAGATTTACGGCGTGGAGATCCGCTACTGCGCAAACCGCAAGGAAGTCAAGGATCACGGAGATAAGGGAATCCTTCTCGGCAGCAAGCTCCGTGACGGTGACCGCGTGGTCATCATCGAGGATGTCACAACCTCCGGTGCTTCGATGGCAGAGACCGTTCCGATTCTGCGTGCGCAGGCGGACGTAGAAATTCTGGGTCTGATGGTATCTCTGAACCGCATGGAGGTCGGCATGGAAGGTAAGGTTTCCGCTCTTGATGAGATCAAGGCGAAATACGGCTTTCCGGCAGGCGCTATCGTGACCATGCAGGATGTCATGGATTACCTCGGAACGCCGAAGGAAGGAAAAACGGAAGCGTTCCTGAATGAAGAGATGAAAGAGGCTCTTCACAAATACTACGAGGAATATGGGGTGCATTAATTGAGAAAGCCTCATGGACATTTATTCAGCAGCCGGGAGCAGTCGGTCAGCGCCCTGATTTCCGTGATTCTGGGAGGCGTTTCCCTGCTCTCCTGCAGTATTATGGTCTATCTGACATATAAAAACGGCGGTCAGGCGCAGCTGCGCTATGGCGGCGTCGTTTTTATATGTCTTTTTTTCTCTCTGGCCGGAATGATTCTGGCCATTTTGTCCCGGAGAGAGCCGGAGAAATTCTATCTCACCTCTTATCTGGGAATGCTTCTGAACGGACTGGTTCTGGCGTTCGGATTTATTGTGATGTATCTGGGTGCGTAGCAGCGGCCCTGCGAATAGGACATCCGCGGACTTTGGGACTGCAGAACATGAAGCAAAAGACTGAAAGAGAACAAAGAGTCGTATGACAGAGGGAACAATGAACGAATTGTTTACATTGGACGAGGACAGAGTCCGCGAAATTGCGGAGGATACGAAAGAGATTTCCCCGAAGGCGGCGGACTTCTGGAGCTGCACGGCAAGGATGCTGGTCCTTTTCCTGGAAGAGTATCACTGGGTGGAAAACGGAAGCCTGGAGAAGGCAGAGCTTGCGGAGCTTCAGAAGCACAACACTGCGTTGTATGCGGATATCCTGCCGGAGCATTATGAGAAGAGCTACGCCAATCCGAAGTACTGCGCGGCACTCTTCGGGACGGAGTACGGAAGGCTGGCGGCGGCTCTTGTCTATGAGCTGCGGAGCATGATCCCGTTTCTTTATGAAGGCATCGAGGATGAGATTCGGATTCGCCTGGAACTGTTTCTGGAAGCATATACGGCTTTTACCCTGGAGGAGGAGCAGTACAGGGCTCTGAAGGAGAGCGGTGAGATTCCCGAAGAGATGGGCGTGACAGGAATTCCTCCGGTCAAAAATCTTCGGAAAATTCTGTACGGCTATGTGCAGGACTATTGGGAGCAGGAGCTTTCTCTTGAAGTCGGGCGAAAGCTTGTCGGAGAGAGCGGGGATGGCTGCGATTATGCACTGGAAATCATCAAGAGCAGTGACCTCTCGGATCCGCGGTATCTGTACCGCTTCGGAGAGTACATCTCGGACAATGAATTCCGCACCTGGCAGCATCTGCAGGAGCTGGACGAGACGAAGCTTGGCAAAATGGCGGACACCTGGACGGAGGGCTACCGGATCGGCTTTCTTGTGGGAGGAAAGGACTTTTCCTCCAAGGAGACGGTCGGGCTCATCTGGCACCTTGGCTTCGAGCAGATGATTCTGCGGTCGATTCACAATTTCGAGGCCATGGGAAAGAGGTGCGTCTGCTACCGCGAGACGCAGAGTCTGTTCGGACTGCACGAATCGGAAATTACAGGATACTGCGGAGCGGATGCGAATCCGCAGTACCGCTATGACCACAGGGAAGATCTGGCACTTGTTCTGGATGATGACCTTGCAGGAAGACGGGTGGAAGCACTGAAGGCGGCATATCGTACGTGGCGGAATGAAACGCCTCTTTACGCGGGACCGGCAGTGATGGAAACCTTTGGAGAGGCTCCGTTTACGCCGGGCAACGATCCGGCAAAAGCAGCCTACGACAAGGCGCAGCAGAAGCTGATCTCCCGTTACCGTCAGACGGCGTCCCGCGCCTACAATGAGGCGGTGATCGGGAAGGACCGAAGCTTTACGATCATTTCGTTCCCGCTTCCTTCCATTGCGGAAGGAGCTCCGAAGGGCGCCTCCTATGAGAAAATTTTTGATGCCGTATTGCGGATCAACACGCTGGATTACAAGACCTATGAGAGAATCCAGGGAACGCTGATTGATGCTCTGAATCAGGCAGACCGCCTGCATGTGACGGGGCGCTGCGGGAATCCTACGGATCTTACGGTGAATCTCTGGAAGCTGAAGGATCCGCAGCACGAGACGATCTTCGAGAACTGCGTGGCGGACGTCAACATCCCGGTGGGAGAGGTTTTCACCACCCCTGTCCTGAAGGGAACGAGCGGCGTGCTCGCGGTCTCCGGTGTTTTTCTGGAAGGGCTGTTCTTCCGGAATCTGTCGCTGACCTTCCGGGACGGCTGCGTTTCGGACTATTCCTGTGACAATTTTGCAAGCGAAGAGAACGCGAAGGAAAAGGGTCGGGCCTACATCGAGGAGAACATCCTGTTCCATCATCCGACACTTCCGATGGGAGAATGTGCGATCGGAACCAATACGACCGCGTATGCGGAGGGAATCCGGTATGGCATCACAGACCGCCTTCCGATTCTGATTGCGGAGAAGACAGGGCCGCATTTTGCTGTGGGTGATACCTGCTACAGCAACGAGGAGGACAACGAGAGCTTCAATCCGGACGGAAAGAAGATCGTTGCCAGGGAGAATGATTTCTCGAGACTGCGCGGCCGGGAGCCGGAGAAGGCATATTTTGGCTGTCATACGGATATTACGATTCCGTTTGCGGAGCTCGGGAGGATCGAAGCGGTCCATAAGGACGGAAGCACGAAGACCATTCTGGAAAACGGAAGGTTCGTCCTTCCGGGAACGGAGGAACTGAATGTCCCTCTGGATGGCCTTTTGCAGGAGTGACGGGGAAACTTCCGGAAAGGACGGTGTCCGGTCCGGGTAAATCATAGAAAAGCGTGGAGGTGCGTATGGCAACAGTTGGCATTGTGATGGGATCAGATTCCGACATGAGCGTAATGAGCAAGGCGGCGGAGGTGCTGGACCAGTTCGGCATCAGCTATGAGATGCATATTATTTCGGCGCATCGCGAACCCGACGTGTTCTTTGAGTGGGCGAAGGGAGCCGAGGCAAGAGGCATCAAGGTGATCATCGCGGGAGCGGGTATGGCGGCCCATCTGCCCGGAATGTGCGCGGCACTTTTCCCGATGCCGGTCATTGGAATTCCGATGCACACCACCTCTCTTGGCGGCAGGGATTCTCTCTACAGCATTGTGCAGATGCCGAGCGGGATTCCGGTCGCGACCGTGGCAATCGGAGGAGGCAAGAACGCGGGAATTCTTGCAGCGAAGATCCTCGCGGTTTCCGACAAGGAGCTCCTTGCGAAGCTGAAGGACTATTCCTTGTCCATGGAAGAGGAAGTAAAGGCGAAGGACGAGAAGCTTCAGAAGACAGGATATCGGAATTATGAATAACGGCTCTGTGCCCCGTTTGTAATGGCACAGAAGGACATCGATTCGAAGGGAATACAGCTGACGGCGGCAGACAGATGCCGCAGAGAACAGGCACAGAAGGAGGATCACTCATGGCACTTGATTACAAATCATCTGGCGTAGATGTCGAGGCAGGTTATAAATCCGTAGAACTAATGAAGCAGTATGTCAAAACCACCATGCGGCCGGAGGTTCTGGGAGGACTGGGCGGTTTTTCCGGAGCATTCGATCTCGGGAAAATCAGCACAATGAAAAATCCGGTTCTTCTTTCGGGAACGGACGGCGTCGGAACAAAGCAAAAGCTTGCCTTTCTGATGGACCGTCACGATACGGTCGGCATTGACTGCGTGGCAATGTGCGTCAATGATGTGGCCTGCGCGGGCGGAGATCCGCTGTTCTTCCTGGATTACATCGCGTGCGGACGGAACATTCCGGAGAAGATTGCAACGATTGTAAAGGGCGTGGCGGAAGGCTGCGTTCAAGCGGACAGCGCTCTTCTTGGCGGCGAAACCGCAGAGCATCCGGGGCTGATGCCGGATGAGGAGTATGATCTTGCTGGCTTCTCTGTTGGCGTTGTGGAGAAGGATGAGATGATTACGGGACAGAGCATCACGAGCGGCGACATGCTGATTGGCATTGCGTCCAGCGGTGTTCATTCCAACGGATTTTCCCTGGTCCGCAAGGTCTTTGACATCGAGAGCCGGGAGGTTCTGGAGAAAACCTATGAGGAGCTTAGCGGCGCCAGACTCGGCGATGTTCTTCTGACCCCCACGAGAATTTATGTGCACGCGATGAAAGCGATCCGTGAGGCGGGCGTGAAGGTCAAGGGCTGCAGCCATGTGACGGGCGGCGGCTTCTATGAGAATATTCCGAGAATGCTGCCGGACGGAACGGTGGCGAGAATTCATAAGGACAGCTATCCGGTTCCGCCGATTTTCCCGCTGATACAAAAGGTCGGTGAGATTGATGAGCACGTCATGTACAACACCTTCAACATGGGAATCGGCCTGTGCCTTGCCATTGATCCGAAGGATAAGGATAAGGTCATTGCGGCGGCGGAAGCTGCGGGCGATCACGCATATGTGATCGGTGAAATCATTGCGGCAGAGGATGCATCGCATGTGGATGCCGGCGGCAACACGAAGGCAGAGAGCAGAAAGGGTGTTGAATTATGCTGAAGCTGACGGTACTGGTATCGGGCGGCGGCACCAACCTGCAGGCGATCATCGACAGGATCGAGGACGGAACGATTCATGACGCGGAGATTGTCCGCGTGATCTCGAATAACCCGGGAGTCTATGCGCTGGAGCGGGCTGGGAAGGCGGGGATTCCCGCGGAGGTTCTTTCTCCGAAGGACTTTGAGGAAAGAGAGCAGTTCAACGAAGCGCTTCTTGCGAAGCTCCAGGAGACCGGCGCGGACCTGATCGTTCTCGCAGGCTGTCTTGTGGCGATTCCGCCGCAGGTCGTGAAGGCTTATCCGAACCGCATCATCAACATTCATCCCGCACTCATTCCTTCGTTCTGCGGGAAGGGCTACTACGGACTGCGCGTTCATGAGAAGGCTCTGGAGCGGGGCGTCAAGGTCACCGGTGCCACCGTTCATTTTGTGGATGAGGATCTCGATCACGGAAAAATTCTTCTGCAGAAGGCTGTGGAAATTCCGGAAGGCATCACGGCGAAGAAACTGCAGAAGAAAGTAATGGAAGAAGCGGAATGGGTGATCCTGCCGAAGGCCATTGACCTGATTGCGCAGGGAAAAATTCCGCTCGGCCTGGCACCGGAGAAAACAGTCTGAAGGGGAAAGGTATAAGAATGAGAGTACTTTTGATTGGTGGAGGCGGACGCGAGCATGCGATTGCAGCGTCCATTGTGAAATCGAAGAGAGTGGAGAAGCTGTACTGCGCACCGGGAAATGCCGGGATCGCGAAGATCGCAGAGTGTGTTCCGATCGGTGTTATGGAGTTTGACCGGCTGATCGCATTCGCGAAGGAGAAGAGCATTGATCTTGCGGTCTGCAGTCAGGACGATCCGCTGTGTGCAGGTATCGTGGACGCTTTTGAAGCGGCTGGACTGAAGATTTTCGGAACCCGGAAAAATGCGGCCATCATTGAAGGAAGCAAGGCCTTTTCCAAGGACCTGATGAAGAAGTACGGCATTCCGACTGCAGCGTATGAGACGTTTGCTGATCCGGATGCAGCGATTGCCTATCTGGAGACGGCGAAGCTTCCGATTGTTCTGAAGGCAGACGGCCTTGCTCTTGGAAAGGGCGTTCTGATCTGCAACACATTGGAAGAGGCGAAGGAAGGTGTCCGGACGATCATGCTGGACAGGAAGTTCGGCTCCGCAGGCAATGAGCTCGTGATCGAGGAGTTCATGACAGGACGCGAGGTGTCGGCCCTTGCCTTCGTGGACGGAACACATTACAGCCTGATGAGCTCTTCTCAGGATCATAAGAGAATCGGAGACGGAGATACAGGGCTGAACACCGGCGGAATGGGAACCTTTTCCCCGAGCCCGTTCTTTACACCGGAGATTGAGGAGATCTGCAGGAAGACGATCTTCCAGCCCACTGTGGATGCGATGAAGAAGGAAGGAAGAGAGTTCCGGGGCGTGCTCTACTTCGGCCTGATGCTGACGAAGGACGGCCCGAAGGTGGTGGAGTACAATACCCGCTTCGGCGATCCGGAGACGCAGGTGGTGCTTCCGAGAATGCAGACCGACATCATCGATGTCTTTGAGGCGTGCATGAACGGAACGCTGGATCAGCTGGATCTGAAATTTGCAGACAACGCGGCAGTCTGCGTCGTTCTGGCAAGCGGCGGATATCCGTCCTCCTATGAGAAGGGAAAGGTGATTTCCGGGCTGGAGAATTTCGAAGGAAGGGATGACCTGTTCTGCTTCCATGCGGGGACAAAGCTCAATGAGAAGGGCGAGACGGTGACAAGCGGCGGCCGTGTCCTCGGCGTCACGGCTCTCGCACCGACGCTGAAGGAGGCCAGGGCGAAGGCCTATGAGGCGGTGAAGCTTGTTTCCTTCGAAAAGGTGTATTACCGTCATGATATCGGCAAGGCCATTGATCAGGCATGACCGTCGGCAAGAAATAGATGATTTTTTACGGGAGCTGTGCTATCCTAGCTTTATCTATGGCAATGCGATATTAAATGCTGCAGGCAAACTGCGGCATGCCACATTCGGCAAAACCGCCTTCGCGGATTTTTGCCTTAGAGAGGTATAATCATGAAATCAAAATTCAATCGAATCAGAACGATTGCCGCAGCGGCAGCATTGTCTGCAGCAGTATCGTTCGCAACACCTGCCTTCGGGCTGGTTTCACTGGCAGCAACCGGCACGGTGACCGGCAGTGATATCAATGTCCGGAGTGAGGCGAGTTCCTCGTCCAGTCAGGTTGGCACCGTGACAACCGGCGATACCGTGACGGTGGGCGAGACCGCAACCGATGATTCCGGGGCAACCTGGTATCAGGTTACACTGAGCAATGGAACGACAGGCTATATCCGCGGGGATTTTCTGACGGTATCCGAGGATGATGCTTCCGCAGATGCATCCACGGACGGATCTTCCGATGCATCGACCGATGCGGCAACGGATGCGTCCACGGACGGAACCGATGAGGCAGCAGCAAGTGCTACCCAGGCGGCGGAGCAGGATACCGGTGGATATCAGGTGGTGCTCGCACCGGACGAGAACGGCGAGGACACCTATTATCTGTATGACAACAATGCCGGACAGAGAATGAAGATTTCGGATATCGGCAAGCTTCAGGATGACGTGACGGCAGCCAACAAGGAAGCTGCTTCGGTCAAGGCGAAGTACAACATCTTCCTGATTGTGCTGGGAGCAGCAGCCGTGATTCTTGCGATCGCCTGCATCCTTCTGGTTTTGAAGCTTCGTGATGCGCTTGCCAATGGACGCAGGGAAAGAGATCTGACCATGGAACGCAGAGATCAGAGAAGGAGCAACAGCCGGGCAGACAGCGTAGAGTCTCTTCGTGCAAGAGACCGCAGTGCAGGCCCTGCATCCAGAAATGGAAGAGGCCGTGATGATGCCTATGCATCCGGAGCAAGACGACTGGAGCGCGGCGATGACGCGCGTGATCCGAGAGATGCGCGCAGCGCAAGACCGGCACGCCCTGCAGCACCGGCAAGAGATGGTGAGGCACGGGGCACAAGACCGGTTCGTCCGGCAGCACCGGCAAGAGACGGCGAGGCACGGGGGGCAAGACCGGTTCGTCCCGCAGCAAGACCGGAGGGCGATGTCCGCACGGACCGTCCGGCAGCACGTCCCGCAGAGGATGCGGCAAGACGTCCTGCCGCACCGGCAAGAAAGCAGCCTGCGAAGAACTTCGCGGATGATGATTTCGACTATGATTTCTTAAAGCTCGACGACAAGGACGAGTAAAAACGGATTCAGTTGAATGTGAGCGCCATGTGTTATACAATGTATAGCACATGGCGCTTTTCTGGTAGAAGCGCCTTTGGAAAGGAAAGGTGAGAGTATGCTGATTGAGATCGATTTCAGCAGCGACGAGGCCATTTATCAGCAGCTGTGCAATCAGATTATCATGGGCATTGCGACGCTCCAGTATACAGACGGACAGGTTCTTCCGTCGGTACGGCAGCTTGCGGATGAGATTGGCATCAATATGCACACGGTGAACAAGGCCTATACCGTGCTGAAGCAGGAAGGCTTTGTCAAGGTGGACCGAAGAAGAGGCGCAGTGATTTCTGTGGATTCGGATAAGCAAAGAGCGCTGGAGGCTGTCCGCGGGAAGCTCCAGGAAGCTATTGCCGAGGCACTCTGCCGCGGCCTTTCACGGAAGGATCTGCATGAGCTGGTGGATCATATTTTTGATGAATATGAGGCCTGTGTTGCAGAAAGTGCCGGGCCTGCCGGGCAGACACCGGAAGGCGAAGAAGACGAAGAGGATGAATAGAAGAAGCAGACCGCGTGCAGGTTTGCAGCCGGCAGGAAGTGCCGTGCCATAATAGAAACAGCGTAACGGTTCCGCACATCTTGAGTTTCCTTACGAAAACCAATATAGGCGGAATCGTTACCGGAAAGGTACAGAATATGAGTATTCCCTACACCAAAAATGCGAAGGAGGTGCTGCGGCTTGCCGGTGAGGCTGCTGCGGAGAACGGATCCGGCTATGTCGGGACGGAACATCTGCTCCTTGGAATGATCCGGGAGCCGGAGGGTGTTGCCTCGCAGGTACTGAAGAACAACGGAATTACAGAAGAGAAGCTGAAGGATATGATTTCCTCGCTTCGTCTGGAGGAAGGCAAAACGGCCGTCCTTGACCGTGAGGGCTATACGCCGAGGCTGCGTGACATTCTGGATGGTGCCGAGGAGCTTGCCGAGGAAGAGTATCATGCGAAGGAGCTTGGAACGGAGTATTTCCTTCTTGCGACGATTCTGGAACGGCAGAATGTGGCGCTGAAGCTGATGGAGGCCTCCGGCGCGAATATCGCGAAGATTTATTTTGAGACGCTTGCAGCAATGGGCGTTAATCTGCAGGAGCACCGCCAGGATCTGACGGTGGATCCGCAGGGAGCAGACAATGCGGGCAGCGGAAAGAGCATGCTGGAGCAGTACAGCCGTGACCTGACTGCGCAGGCGGCGGACAAAAGTCTGGATCCCGTGGTGGGCCGTGATACGGAAATGCAGAGGGTTGTTCAGATCCTGTCGAGAAGAACGAAGAACAATCCGTGCCTGATCGGCGAGCCGGGTGTCGGTAAAACGGCGATTGTGGAGGGCCTTGCGCAGAAGATTGTCCGCGGAGAAGTGCCGGAGACGGTGCGCGGCAAGCGCCTTCTGACACTGGATCTGTCCGGCATGGTGGCAGGCTCGAAGTACCGCGGCGAGTTTGAGGAACGCATCAAGGGTGTGATTGAGGAGGTCCGCAGCGCAGGCGATGTCATTTTGTTCGTAGACGAGATGCATACCCTGATTGGTGCGGGCGGCGCGGAAGGCGCCATTGACGCCTCGAATATTCTGAAGCCCGCCCTCGCACGGGGCGAGATCCAGATGATCGGCGCAACGACCGTGAACGAATACCACAAGTATGTGGAGAAGGATGCCGCGCTGGAGCGGCGGTTCCAGCCGGTTATGGTAGAGGAACCGTCGGAAGCGGAGACACTGGAAATTCTGAAGGGAATTGTACCCCGCTATGAAGAGCATCACCGTGTGAAGGTCAGTGAGGAGGCGATGAAGGAGGCCGTCCGGCTTTCCCAGCGCTACATCAATGACCGGAATCTTCCGGACAAGGCGATTGATGTTATTGACGAGGCCTGTGCGGCGGTGCGCCTTAAGAAACCGGAGAAGACCGGCGGCGACCCTGCGGCAGCGCTGGAGAAGAAGCTCGCCGAGGAAGACGAGAAGCTTGCAAAGGCTGTGGTGGAAGGCAAGGTTCGTTCGGCGCGTGCGGCGCGGAAGCGCTATGACCAGCTCCGGGAGCAGTTCGAGCAGGTACTGCGCAGCACGGAGAAGAAGGAAGAAAATGATCTTCCTGTTGTGACTCCGGAGGATGTTGCGGGCGTGATTTCCGTCTGGTCCAAGGTCCCGGTGAGCCGCCTTACGGAAAAGGAGAGCGAACGGCTCCTTCGCCTGGAGGATGTGCTTCATAAGAGAGTAATCGGCCAGGAGGATGCAGTGAAGGCAGTGGCGAAGGCAATCCGGAGAGGGCGTGTGGGTCTGCAGGATCCGCACCGTCCCATTGGCTCCTTCCTGTTCCTCGGGCCGACCGGTGTCGGCAAGACCGAGCTTGCGAAGGCCCTGGCCGAGGCGGTATTCGGGGATGAGAAGAACATGATCCGCGTCGATATGTCGGAATACATGGAGCAGTATGCCGTCTCCAAGATGATCGGCTCCGCTCCTGGATATGTCGGCTATGATGAGGGAGGACAGCTTACGGACAAGGTGCGCAAGAATCCTTATTCTGTTGTCCTCTTCGATGAGATTGAGAAGGCCAATCCGGATGTGTTCAACATCCTTCTGCAGATTCTGGATGAAGGACATCTTACGGATTCCAAGGGAAGACAGGTGAACTTCCGCAACACGATCATCATCATGACTTCGAACGTGGGAGCACGGAACATTGTGGATGCGCACACGATCGGTTTTTCCCAGAAGCCGACACAGGAGCAGGAATATGAGAAGATGCAGGCTGGCGTGATGGCAGAGGTCCGCAGGATGTTCCGCCCTGAATTTATTAACCGGATTGACGGAATTGAGGTTTTCCATGCGCTGACCCATGAGGAGCTTCTGCGGATTACGACTCTGCTGTGCAGCGATCTGGCGCGCCGCGCGCAGTCGCAGCTGCGACTTACGCTTCATGTCACCCAGTCGCTGAAGGAGCATCTGGTGAACAAGTATGCGGATCCCAAGATGGGAGCACGTCCGCTTCGCCGGGCGATCCAGAGCGTGGTGGAGGATGAGCTTGCGATACGCCTTCTCTCGGAGGAGTTCCAGGCAGGAGACCAGGTGACCATCGGCTGCCGTGAAGGAAAAGTGACGTTCGAGAAGACGAAGACAAGGAGCAGAGGAAAGGCCGGGAATGGAACCCCCGTTGCGGGACAGGGCTCGAAGAATACCGGCAGGAGGGGACACAAGGACCATGCCGAATAAGAAAAGGACCACTGCGTTTTACTGCAGTGAGTGCGGATACGAGTCGGCCAAGTGGGTAGGGCAGTGCCCTGCCTGCCACGCCTGGAATACCATGGTGGAAGCACCGGTCCGGGTGAGTATCGGTGCGGCATCCTCCTTCCGGGGCGGCAAAAACGCAGTCTCGGGGCCGCTTTCTTCGGCACGGCCGGTTTCGCTCTCAGAAATACACGATGAAGGTGAGGTTCGCTGGTCCACGGGATACGCAGAGCTGGACCGGGTTCTCGGGGGCGGCATCGTCAAGGGCTCTATGCTGCTGGTTGGCGGTGATCCCGGTATTGGAAAATCGACGCTTCTTCTGCAGGTGACGCGAAATCTTGCGGAGAGCGGAAGGAGAGTCATCTATGTCAGCGGCGAGGAATCGCTTCATCAGATCAAAATGCGGGCTGGAAGAATCGGAAGGGTCAGCGATCAGCTGAAGTTCTATTGCGAGACCGACCTTGATCGGATCACGGAGGTCCTGGTGGAAGAGAAGCCGGAGCTTGTGGTCATTGATTCCATCCAGACGATGAACAACTCCTCGGTGGACGCGGCGCCGGGAAGCATTTCGCAGATCCGGGAGACGACGGGAGTTCTGCTCCGCCTGGCCAAGCAGATGGGAATCACGTTCTTCATCATCGGTCATGTGACAAAGGAAGGAACCGTGGCGGGGCCGAGAGTCCTGGAGCATATGGTGGACACGGTCCTTTATTTCGAAGGGGACCGCTACGCGTCCTACCGTATCATCCGGGGGGTGAAGAACCGGTTCGGCTCTACGAATGAAATCGGAATTTTTGAGATGCGGCGGGAAGGCCTGTGTGAGGTGGAAAACCCGTCGGAATATATGCTCTCCGGCAGGCCGGAGAATGCGTGCGGTTCCGTGGTGTCCTGCAGCATGGACGGGACAAGGGCAATGCTGACCGAGGTGCAGGCACTTGTCTGCAAGACGAGCTTCGGTTTTCCGAAGCGCCAGGCAACAGGAACCGATTACAACCGGGTGAGCCTTTTGATGGCAGTTCTCGAGAAAAGGCTCGGGATTCCACTCTCGGAATACGATGCCTATGTCAATCTGGCGGGAGGCATCCGGCAGACGGAGCCTGCTCTGGATCTGGGAATTGCCCTGGCGATTCTCTCCAGCTACCGGGGACTTCCGGTGGGGGATAAGACGGTTGCCTTCGGGGAAATCGGACTCTCCGGCGAAGTCCGCATGGTAACTATGGCAGATATCCGGGTTCAGGAGGCGGCGAAGCTCGGCTTTCAGACGGTTGTGCTTCCTGCCAGCAATCTCAAAGGATTAAAATTGCCGGAGGGCATTCGCGTGATCGGAATCCGGAGTCTTCAGGAAGCAGCGCAGCAGCTGGGGGCATAAAATGGCCGGGCAGGATATGAGACAGATCCTGCCCGGCCATTTTGGCAGAGTGGTGCATCTGGCGGCGTACGCTTCTGGCTGCTGAAAATCCGGAGTTCGCCTGGCAGAGGCAGGGTGTTTCACAGGGACAGAGGAATCAGGACAGGATGTTCCAGCGGAGTTTCGTTTGGCTGGTGGAGAACAAGGTAAGCCTGACCGCTTTGATCCCGGAAGATCATTCCGTGTCCGCCATTGTCCGCAAAGAGCGGTGTTTTGTCGATGGTCCAGTGACCATCAATTTCGCCATTGTCGGAGCGTGCAACCGCTTCCGCATAGCCATGCTCACCGAAGCTGGCCCAAAGGAGCAGGAGCTCCTTACTGCTCTTGCGAAAGAGAAAAGGTCCGTCTGTCACATAGATCGGCCCGTCCCATTGGCGGTTGGTGATGCTCCTTACCCAGGGGGTTCCCTGGGAGGCGGAAAAGAGCGTGACAGGAGCGGAGATAGGATGGGTCAGATCCGGCGAGAGCCGAACCGAGCAGATTTCTCCGTCGCCAATGTCAACCCACTCGTGAGAGAACACCATATAGGGATCACCGGAGGCAGATACGTAGAAGGTACCATCCAGGCAATTCCAGTCATCCGGCGTAATAAAGCCGTTGGAATGAAGATGATAGGGGCCAAGGGGAGCAGCTGCCTTCAGAATCATGGTGCCCTTGTGTCTTTTTTCGGAGATCCCGAAGGTGGCGAACAGATAGAAACTTCCCTGGTAAACGTGGAATTCCGGTGCCCAGTAATTCTGATCGGCAGGAAATCCGTCTGGCCGGTGAAACAGTTCAAAAGGACCGTCCCAATTCTCAAGGTCATCGCTGACATAGCCGTCAAATCCATCTGCTGGTCCCCAGCAGGTTGTTGCCCGGGTGCCGCACATATAGTATTTCCCATCGTATAGCAGAATGTACGGGTCACGGATGTTGATGTCTTCTCTCTTCATAGCTGCCGCCTTTCGTTTCATTGGAATGGATGATGTTTTTCTGCCCGGAGACGTGTCCAGATACCTTGTGAAGGATGCTGTCTCGGGAAGGTTGCCGGACAAAAGATATTCGGATTATAATACGAAAACGTTACGTTAATCCATTAAAATAATGAATGCGAAGGATAAAAACGGAGGATAGAAATGGAGAAAATTTTTGATCTGAATAATCCGGTCTGGAAGTTTATCGGCAATCTGTGGGATTTTTTTGTTCTGTCGGTGCTGACGGTCTTATGCAGTCTGCCGGTGGTGACAGCGGGAGCGGCCCTTACGGCCTTGTATTATGTGACACTGAAAATGGCCTCCGATGAAGAAGGAAAGGTGGTGCCGCAGTTCTGGCAGGCCTTTCGCGGGAATCTGCGTCAGGTGACGCCTGCATGGATCCTGCTTCTTCTGATTGGTGCAGTACTGGGAATTGATTTTCTTTATGGACTGACAGGGGGGACGAACTTTGCCTCGGCGATGCTGATTGTTTCGGGAATCTGCCTGGTTTTGTACGGATGTGTTCTGCTGATGAGTCTGGTCCTTTTTGCCAGAGTCCGGAATACGACGAGAAATATCCTGATGATGGCAGGAGCAATGGCCGTACGCAATTTCCTTCCGGCCTTCTCCGCATTCCTTGTTATGCTGGCCTTTGTCCTGGTGGGCCTTTTTGTTTTCTGGCCGGTCCTTCTTGTGACGCCGGGACTGCCGGCTTATCTTTCTTCCCGCCTGTATAACCGCATTCTGCAGAAATATGGATTCTCTCTGGACTTGGTGGATGAGGAAGAGGATTCTTCATTTTCCAACTGATCTTCAAACGGTTTTCTGATTGACAAATCGGAGGGAGGCACAGATGTTTCATAGCATTTACCGGGAAAAGTTTCGCGGACTGGGCGTTGGACGAGTCGGACGCGATCAGAACTTTACGGCGAATCTTGGCTTTTATCACAATGAATACCAGATTCAGTACATTTTCGAGGGCGAGCGGTATTTTTTCTTTGACGGAAGCTGCTGCCACATGGAGGCAGGAACTCTTTGCTTTACAGACAAAAGAAATATTGTGCGCACCTGCATCATCGGCGGACAGTATCATGACAGGCTTCTTCTGGAAATGGAGGAGGGATATTTTTCCCTTCTGTGCGATCAGCTCGGAATCAATCTGCAGGCCTTTTTTGCGGCGCATCATGGCGTTTATCAGACACAGCACAATGCCTGTGTGCAGGACATTATCGGTGTAATCGATGAGCTGATGCGGTCGAAGGAGCAGAAGGGAAGGGAGCAGAAGATCAAGCTGGCCGTCCTGACGCTGATGGCGGAGGCAGAGAAATGGGAGGATACAAGGGCGAACACGGAGCTGAGCGGTACGATGCAGAACTCGATTGACAAGCAGAAAAAGGTTTATGAGGTGGCGGATTACATTTCGGAGCATTATGCCGAAATACAATCGGTCGATGAGCTTTCGGAACGCTTTTATATGAGCAAATCGTATTTGTGCAGGATTTTTCGTGAGGTGACGAACTTCACAATTTCCGAATACGTCAATCTGCACAGGATCGCCGCGAGCCAGGAGTATTTGATGGATTCGGGAATGAGCATGCAGGAAATTGCAGAAAAGCTGGGCTATGAATCGCTGACCTACTTCGAAAGAGTCTTTAAGAAGCAGCTCTCTGTGACGCCGCTGCAGTATCGGAAAATGCGGGGGAACAGAGGAATGACGTCGAAGTAGATGGTAAATATAGTTTGAATTCGACTCCTTCTAAGACCATCTTGTCAGATACGACAAGAGATATTGCGGAAAACGGATGAATCGTATACGATATGCATAAAGCAAGGCACGGAAACTCATAAAAATCGTGAAGGTAGCATGATAAAAGGCCAATCGACTGGTGAGGGGAAACATCATTTTTGATGTAAAACTGCTTTGCAAACAGGGTAATGGTTTTGCGTGAACAAGGAACTTCATGCGGAACGTCTTATTTTTTTGCGCAATTTTCGAACAGAATATTGCACAACAAGGAGGGTTTATGAAGAAAAAAATGGCTAGTTTGTTTCTGGCGGCAGTGATGGGATCCACTGTGCTTGCGGGCTGTGGAAGCTCAAAGGATGCCGCACAGGATACCACTGCAGCGGCGGAGACGACAGAGGCAGCTGCGGAAGATACCGCAGCGGATGCGGAGGATACGGCAGCGGCAGAGAGCACCGGCGATGCGGTCAACCTGCGGATGGCATGGTGGGGATCCCAGACCAGACACGATCGAACCATCGCTGCGATTGAACTTTATGAGAAGGAAAATCCGGACGTTCACATCGAGTACGAGTTTTATTCATTCGATGACTATTTTACCAAGCTGAAGACGCTGGTGGCCTCAGATGAGGTTTGGGATATCTTCCAGCTCGGCGGCAATTTCCCGGAGTATATGGACAAGATTTGCCCGCTGGATGACTACATTGATTCCGGAATTGTGGATGTCTCCAAATTCTCTGAGGCCAATCTCGCAACGACCCAGACAACAGATGGCGTTCAGCTGGGACTTACCAATGGCATCAATACTTACGGCATTGCATATGAGCCGGCACAGTTTGAGGCAGCAGGGGTAGATCTTCCTACGGATGATTGGACCTGGGATGATTACAAGGCAGCAGCAGATGCCATTGCAGAGAATACCGGAAACTTCGGATCCTCTACATTCCTGACCTCGGATTTCATCGCCGGATGCTCCACCTATATCGGACAGCAGGGCTCCCTGGGTGAATACAGCTTCTTCAATCTGGATCTGACTGGCATGGGCTTCGATGATCCGCAGATGCTGACTCCTTATATCCAGATGCGTGCAGACATGATCAACAGCGGCTCTTATCCGGATGCCGGCGCTTCGGCTGAGGTTACCAACATCGAGAATGACTTCCTTGTTACCGGCGAGGCAGCGATGACCTGGGTGGCAGTCAACCAGTTCCCGACAATCTATGACGCCTGCCAGGATCAGGGCAGAACGCTTGCACTGGCAACCGTTCCGAAGGTGACAAAGGATGGAAACAGCGGTGCGATGATGCAGTCCTCTCAGATGCTGTGCGTTTCGCAGGACTCTGAGAACAAGGAGGCCGCAGCAGCCTTCATCAGCTGGTTTGAGAATTCCAAGGAGTGCAATGAGATTCTTCAGGCAGAGAGAGGCATTCCTGCCAATGAGGATGTCCGTGCAGACCTGTCTGCAAACAGCACGGAAGGCCAGAAAATCATGTACGATTTCGTTGATAAGGTCAGCCAGTTCCCGACACCGGACAAGATCAACGTTCTGTCCCCGGCAGGCCAGGATGAGGTGGTTGACAATTATCTGAACTACATTCAGCAGGTCGCTTCCGGAGAACTGACGGCAGCAGAAGCTGCAGATAAGACCTATGCGGATGCGGAGGCAATCTTTCAGTAAAGGTTGATCCGGTCATTCCGGAGATTGGAAGAGAATCCGGCAGGATCGGAACGAATGTGAATTGGATTCATTGGATTTCTTATTTCGGAATGCTCCGCCCATGGGAAAGATCACGGGCGGGGCATTTTCATAAAGAGAGGGTACTATGACAGCACAGACACAACAACTTAAGAAAAAGACGTGGAGCCGGTTCCTCTATTCGGATGAGACGGTCGGACACGTCTTTGCATTTCCTTTTATTTTCGGGTTTATCTGCTTCTCACTGATCCCGATCGTCATGTCGTTTTATTATGCTTTTACGAATTATTCCTTGGGGAGCAAGCAGGCAACCTTTGTTGGAGCAGAGAATTTCACACGCCTTTTGTCGGATGAAATTTTCTGGAAATCACTGACGAAGACACTGCAGTACGTGCTGTTTTCGGTGCCTTTGAAATTAACCTTTGCACTGCTTGTGGCCTTTGTGCTTACGAGAAGCAGCAAGATGGTGACGCTCTATCGTTCTTTATACTATCTGCCTTCTCTGGTCGGCGGATCTGTGGCAGTGGCATTGGTGTGGAAGCAGCTTTTTGCAAGGAAGGGACTCTTCAATTCGATTCTTGTAGACGCAGGGCTTTCACGAATCAACTGGTTTGGCGATGAGGCACTTGCGATTTATCCTTTGATCCTGATGTCCGTGTGGCAGTTCGGATCTTCGATGATTATCTTTGCTGCGGGACTCAAGGAGATTCCGGAATCGTATTATGAGGCGGCGGAAATTGACGGAGCAAACGGAGTAAAGAGATTTTTCTATATCACGCTTCCCTGCCTCTCACCCATTATTCTTTACAACCTGATCATGCAGACCATCTCCGCCTTCATGACCTTTACACAGGCGTTCATTATCACCGGCGGCGGCCCGAACAATTCTACGATGCTGTATGCACTGTATGTTTATAACCAGGCCTTCAAATACAACAATATGGGATATGCCTGCGCGATGAGCTGGGTAATGCTCATTGTCATGAGCCTGATTACACTGATTATTTTCAAGACTTCCAAAATGTGGGTGTTCAGTGAATCGGAATCGTGAGGAGGAGAGAATCAATGAAAACAAAACGAGTTATCAGCAAGACACTCTATCATGTTCTGGTTCTTGCTTTTGGATTTATCATGGTCTATCCGGTACTCTGGATGATCAGCGGATCCTTCAAGGATAACGCAGAAATTTTGCGTGGAACGCTGTCCCTGATTCCGCAAAATTTGAAGCTCAGCAATTACACAACTGGTTGGAGCGGCTTCGGAGGAATTACTTTTGCTACTTTCTTTAAGAACTCTTTTGTCATTACGACGGTTGCAACGTTCGGCTGTGTCGTCAGCTCTGCGCTTGTCGCCTATGCACTGTCAAGAGTGAAATTCCGGGACCGTAAGTTCTGGTTCATCTGCATGCTGGCAACTATGATGCTGCCGACGCAGGTCATTATGATTCCGCAGTATCTGATTTACTACAGACTTGGTCTGGTTCCCGGCTATGTGCCGCTGATTCTTCCTTATTTTTGCGGGCAGGCATTCTTCATCTATCAGATGATGCAGTTCATGCAGGGGATTCCGAAGGAACTGGACGAGGCTGCTAAAATTGACGGCTGCAGTAAGTACCGCATTTTTACATCAATTATTTTCCCGCTCTTAAAGCCATCTATTGTGACGACGATCATCATCCAGTTCTACTGGAAGTGGGACGATTACATGGGACCGCTCCTGTATTTGTCAAGACCGAAGTCCTATACGGCGTCGATTGCCATCAAGCTGTTTGCAGATGCGGCATCTGTGACGGACTATGGAGCAATGTTTGCAATGTCGACGCTGTCCCTGATTCCGGTATTTTTGATTTTCCTGGTATTTAACCGCTATCTGGTTCAAGGTGTTGGAACCAGCGGGCTGAAGGGATGAGGAGACACTGCCTGGCCAAGAGAAGCCGGACGGGCTTCAGTGGGGATCTTTTATGAAAAAAACAGCAGTGCATTTTTCAACAACAGACAAACTTCTGCAAAAGCTGATGGACACTGCAGAACAAAAGTGTCTTGATAATATTCGGGACTTTGAGGGAATGCCGGTACTGGTAGAGGGAGGCGGATACGAGAAGATCTGGCTTGAGACGCAGCCGATGGGCGGTGCGATGTATGCAAAGCGTAATCTGGAAATTGCCGTTAACAATCAGAGACTGTTCCTCTTGTGTCAGAGATCAGATGGGAGAATTCCGGGGAGCATAGAACACGCAGGCCACGACGTGATTCCGCAGTTTAATAAATTCCAAGGCTTCTGCTTTCCGGAGGAAGCCATTGATGTCTGGTATCTGACGGAGAAGGATCCGTCTGTTCTGGAGCATCTCCGGACGGTCTTGAGAAAATTCGACGACTATCTATGGAAAGTGCGCGATTCCGATGGAGATGGATGTCTGGAAACCTGGTGCCGCTTCGATACGGGAGAGGATCATGCCGTGCGCTACGGCGATGCGCCGGATGCTTGGACAAAGGATACCCCGCCGGAGCAATGCGACACGGTGCCCATTGCTTCTATGGATCTAATGAGCTATTCCTATGCCTGCCGGAAGGCCTCGATGGAAATTTCCGGGATTCTTGGGCAGGAGCAGGAGAGAGAGTTTGAAAGAAATCGGGCGGAAGCCATTCGCACCAAAATCAGGGAGTACCTGTGGGACGATTCGGAGGGCGCTCTCTATGACAGAGACAGGCATCATAAGAGGATGCCATCTCTGATTCACAACACGCTTCGCGCCATGTACTGGGGCAGTATTTCGCAGGATATGGCAAACCGTTTCGTTCGGGAGCATCTCCTGAATCCCCGGGAGTTCTGGACCAGGATGCCGCTTCCCTCGGTTGCTGCCAATGATCCGATTTTTCGCAATATTCCAACTAATGACTGGAGCGGTCAATGCGAGGCGCTGACCTATCAGCGGGCCATTCGCGCGCTGGAAAACTATGGCTTTTACACACTCATTCCAATGCTTGGTCAGAAGCTTTTTACGGCGATCGGAGAGGAGTGTCACTTTGTACAGCAGTTTGATCCCTTCACCATGAAGCCATCGGTGATATTGGATGAGAATGGCAAGGAAAACGATACCTATGGCCCTGCTATTTTGTCGGTGATGGAATACTGCAGCAGAATGTACGGAGTTCATCTGGTACGTGATACTCTGGTCTGGGGAACGGCAGCGACGGCATCCCGAGAGAAAGAGCCGGCGGCAGACAGCGAATACGAGCAGATTTTCGGGGATCAGAGCTACCAGCTTGTTCTGAAGGGAAACCAGGCAAAGGCCTATATCAACGGAAGACAGATATATTCCGGAGAAAGAGGCCTGCGGATCGTGACAGATCTGGAGGGCAACATTCTTCGGACAGATTTGCTGGGAGAGAAGTAGCAGGCAGCATCGATGCTGACATATTTGACAAAATCGTCTTCGCGGATTTTGTCTCAGCGGGGTAGAAGAACGAAACGATAAGAAATACAGTATTCTGATGTTTTAGGAACAGGCGCTGCGGGGATATCCTGCGGTGCCTGTTTTTTCCGGACGGCCTCTGCTTGCGGGAGTGGAGAATACCGTCCATGCAGAGCAACAAGGGTACCGGCTCAAAAGGCGATGCAGGAGACTTCATCCTGAATGAAAGCTGATAACAACAAATAACAACAAACAACAGTACATTTAAAATTAAAAAAACGGGAAGCAGCTAAAATAGCCACTTCCCGTCTCATTATGCGCAGAGGCAGAGGGATTCGAACCCCCATTGGCGGTTTTGGAGACCACAGTCTTAGCCATTCGACGATGCCTCTATATCATCTGGCGGCTTGCAACCGACTTTGATACTATACCACGGCGGATCAGAAAGCACAACTGCTTTTTGTGTTTTTACCATTGCCTGCATGAAAAATCAATGCTGCCTTTGTCTTTTCCGAAGCCGTGCACGAAGGTGCAGGATGAGCAGACCGAGAAGGATTCCTGCCAGTGCACCGCAGCTGTCGATCACCACATCACGAAGCTGCGGAGAGCGTCCTGGAGAAAAGGACTGATGAAACTCATCTAAGACAGCATAAGCGGCGCAGATGCCCCACGAAATCAGGAAAAGGATCTTCCTGCGAAAGCGGTCGGAGTAATAAACGATGAGGGGGAGAATCAGACTGATGCCGAGGAGCGCATACTCACTGAAATGGGCGAGCTTGCGGACGAAGAATTCACTTTGCTCAATGTAGAAGGAAAGCTCCTCTGGCGTCCAGGAAAGCTGCAGCTGATCCCGAACGGCGACGAGCAGATCTCTTGTAATCCGAAGACTTTCTACGGAGGAGTCGTCTGCGTTCTGTGAGGAGAACCGGAAGATCATGAGCATGATAAAAAGCGCAGGAAGAAAGGCAAAGGACTTCCTTATGCGCTGGGAGGATACGGAATTGGACAATTTTCTGTGATCGGATGTATGCGGCATGCAGTTCCTGCTTCTATAAAAAAATATATGAATGATTTCATAATCTATAGCTGTTCGGCACGCGGCGGCTTTATAAGAAAACCTGGGCGGCTCTGAGCAGTTACGATAATCTCAATATTCTAACACAATTCCAAGAACGCATCCCGAAAAACGCAGAAGAATCATATCGTTTTAGACATAGATAACCGGCCTTTTGCCGCTTCATGGGAAACTGCCCAAAACGCGGCGGCAGGTCATCTTTTTTTTCTACTGTGCATTTTTGTAAAAAGAATGGGAGCGTATGTTATAAT
>CALEFO010000071.1 GCA_937877165.1 uncultured Lachnospiraceae bacterium
GAAGAAATCTTCGGAATGGCGATCATGGAAGCCGTGTATTATTGCTGCTGCGTTGTGGCCGTCAATGCGCTGGGCCCGTCCATTACGCTTGCCGGAATGAGCGGGCACAGGCTCTGCAACACGGATGAGGAACTGGTCCAGTGTCTTTTGGCGCCTTATCCGGACCGGCGCGTACTGGAAGAGAGCTCATCACGGCTTCTTGCTAAATTCACCTGGGATCGCTGTGCGGAGGCGTTTCTGAAAATCGCTGGTTCCGGCGCCTGAAAGCCCATTCTGTTAATGCCCTGTAATATTTGGTATAATACACCTGTTTATTGAAAACGCGGTGTATTATACCTTTTTTGATCGGAAAAGAGGACAGCAGCATGAGCTTTGAGAAGATTACATTTCCGGAGGACAGCGTCTTTTTGGTGACCGGCGGCGCCGGATTTATCGGTTCCAACGTGGCGGAGGCTATTCTGAACAAGGGCTATCAGGTCCGTGTTCTGGACAATCTGTCCACGGGACATATTGAGAACATTCAGCCGTATCTGGACAATCCGAAGTTTACGTTTCTCCAGGAGGACATCCGGAATCTGGATTCGTGCCTGAAGGCAACAGACGGCGTGGATTATGTCGTGAATCTGGCAGCATGGGGTTCGGTTCCACGCAGCATTGAGATGCCGCTTCTGTACGAGGAGATCAACATCCGCGGAACGCTCAACATGATGGAGGCATCCAGGCAGAATGGCGTGAAGCGCTTTGCCTATGCGTCGAGCTCTTCGGTGTATGGCGATTCTACGCAGCTTCCGAAGAGGGAGGGGCACGAGGGAAAGCCTCTGTCACCGTACGCGCTGACCAAGAAGGTGGATGAGATGTACGGGCAGATGTACAAGGAGATCTACGGCCTCAACACCTACGGCATGCGTTTCTTCAACGTATTCGGACGCCATCAGGATCCGAACGGCGTGTATGCGGCGGTGATTCCGAAGTTCATCAAGCAGCTCCTTGCGGGGGAGCAGCCGACGATCAACGGTGACGGAATGCAGAGCCGTGATTTCACCTATGTGGATAATGTCATTGAGGGATGCCTGCGGTGCTGCGCGGCATCTGAGGAGGTCTCCGGAACGGCGTACAACATCGGAGCAGGCGGAAGAGAATATCTGATTGATGTCTATCATGACATCACAGAGGCACTCGGTGTGGATATTGAGCCGAAGTTCGGACCGAACCGTGCGGGAGATATCCGTGACAGCAATGCGGACATCACAAAGGCGAGAACGAACCTTGGTTATGACCCGTCCTACGATTTCGCGGCGGGAATCAAGCTGGCAATCGACTGGTATAAGGAGAACCTATAATTGAGAATTTCAATCCGGCTGGATGATATCACAGCCGATATGAACTGGGAGAAATTCCTCCGCTTCAAGGATCTGATGGACCGCTTTGGCGTAAAGCCCCTTCTTGGGATTGTGCCGGACAATCATGATCCGAAGCTGAGAATCGATCCGCCCCGGACGGATTTCTGGGACTATGTGAAGGAAAGACGGGACAAGGACGGCTGGGTGCTTTGCATGCACGGCTGTCATCACATTTATACGACGGAAAAGGGTGGCATGCTGCCGTTAAATCGGCAGTCGGAGTTCGCGGGAGTTCCCTATGAGGAGCAGCGTGACCTCCTGCGGAAGGGAAAGGACATCCTGCTGCGGCATGGAATTGAGCCCGCTCTGTTCATGGCACCGGCTCATTCCTACGACCTGAATACGCTGATGGCGCTCCGGTCGCTGGGCTTTACCGGTCTGACGGATGGATTCGGCGACAAGCCGTATCTGTATTCGGAGCTGATTTTCTATCCGATTTCCTACCGGAAGTCGGACAGCCTGAAAAAGTCGGATGGCGTCACCACCTTTGTGGTGCACTGCAATACACTGGAAGAAAAGGATTTTGTCACCTATGAGGAAATTTTCCGTGAGCAGGATATGATGCCGTACACGGAAATGCTGGAGCAGGATGCGGTGCGCAGAGGGACGCTGGGATGCCAGAGGGAGTATCTGATGGCACTTGTGAAGCGGACCGTGCGGGAGCACGGGGAGCGTCAGGCAAGGTGACAGGCTGTGACGATTTCTCCTTATGCGGTCCGACTGCATAACGACTGCTGTCGTGAAGATACCCTGCCAGCGGTTCCTTCATCTTTGAAATGAGTATTTAGATTAGCAGATGCGAAGCAGAGATCATTTTCGCGATGCTGCCGCAGGAGCTGCGGCGCGGAAAGGACACTATGCCGGAGAAGAAACCAATCCGGATTCTGCATGTTTTCGGAAAACTGAACCGGGGAGGCGCCGAATCCCGTGTGATGGATCTGTACCGTCACATGGACCGGGAGAAGGTGCAGTTTGATTTCCTGGTGCACTATCGAGCAGGCGATGCACAGAAAAAGAGCGGGAAGACGCTGGAGGAGCTGCGTCCTGAGGAGGATCTGGACGAAGAGGTGCGCTCGCTGGGCGGCAGGATTTATGTCCTTCCCCGTTTTACCGGAATGAATCTTCCGGAATACCGGAGGGCCTGCCGGGATTTTTTTGCTTCCCATCATGAGTTTGCGGCAGTGGAAGGGCATATGACCTCGATGGCTGCCGTGTATCTTCCGATTGCCAAGGCGGCGGGAGTGCCGGTGACGATTGCTCACGCAAGAAGTGCGGGCGTGGATGCCGGAATCCGGGGCGTCGCCACGAGATTTTTCAGAAAATCACTTTCTTCCCGGTGTGACATCATGATGTCATGTTCGAAGGAGGCCTCCATTTCCGTCTTCGGAAGGAAGGCCTATGAGAGCGGGAAGGTCATGAGCGTTCCGAATGCCCTGGATCTTGAGGCGTTCTATTTTGATCCGGCGCTTCGGGCCAGGGCGAGAGCGCGGTACGGCATCCCGGAGGATGCGCTGGTGATCGGTCATGTCGGCCGTTTTGATCCGGTGAAAAATCATGCCTATATTGCAGGGGTTGGCAGGAAACTGACAGATCTTCGGAAGGAGAAGGCTTCGGATCCGGGCAGTACGGCAGGGAGCAGCTGCGGGCTGTATTTCCTGTTCGCCGGGAAGGGCGCCCTGCAGGACGAAGTCCGGGAGCAATTCCGGGAGGCGGGACTTGCAGAGCATTTGATTCTGGCGGGACAGCTTCCGAGAGAAGAGACGGCGGCGCTCTATCAGGCCTTTGATGTATTCGTGTTCCCGTCTCTTTACGAGGGAATGCCGGGGACGGTCATTGAGGCGCAGGCGTCGGGACTTCCCTGTGTGATTGCGGATACGATTACCGACGAGGCGGTTCTGACCGATCTTGTCGGACGGCTTCCACTGGATCAGGAAGAAAGATGGGCAGAAGAGGTGCTCCGGCGGATTTCCTCCACGGGAGCAGGCTGTGTCAGGCAGGGCGATGACGAGGGCCGGAAAAGGGCTTCGCAGATGGCCGCAGAGGCATTGGATAAAGCCGGCTACAATGTGGCAACGGCAGCAGTGAAGATGCAGGAGCTGTACCTGGGGCTTGCGCGGGCAGATTGACCTGCTGACGAACCGGGCATCCCGCTTCATGAACGCATGGAGGACCGCGGGAGCCGGAAACGGGACGCATCGGAGACATCCTCTGGTGCAGGACCTCTTGGAGTTATAAAGATTATGTGCGGAATTTGCGGATATCTTTCCAGACGAATGATTACGAAGGATCAGCTGTCGGCGATGAACGACACCATGATCGAACGCGGACCCGACGACGCCGGAGTGGAAGCGTGGGAGCTGCCAGACGGCAGGATTCTCGGCATGGCACAAAGACGCCTGTCCATTCTGGATCTCTCGATGCTGGGACATCAGCCGATGTCCACGCCGGATGGGAGAGTCAGCCTTGTCTACAACGGCGAGATCTACAATTTCCGTGAGATCCGGAAAGAAATCCCGGAATATCCGTTCCGGTCGAACTGCGACACGGAGGTGCTTCTGGCCGCCTATCTGAAGTGGGGCATCCGCTGTGTGGAACGGTTCAACGGCATGTTTGCGTTCGCGCTGTATGACAGAGAAAGCGGTGAGCTGTTCCTTGCAAGAGACCGGATGGGGCAAAAGCCTCTTTATTACTGGATGGACGGAGAAAATCTGGTGTTTGCCTCCGTGCTGGCACCGATTTTCAAGTGCCCGGGATTCTCCGGGAAAATCAGGAAGGACATTCTTCCGAGATTTCTTTTTCAGGAATACATCAACGCACCGGAGACCATTCTGGAGAACGTGTACAAGGTGGAGCCGGGAACGGTCCTGACCTTTGACGCAGGTAAAACGGCACCGGCATCGTGGAAGTACTGGGACGTGCGGGAGCGCTATCAGGCGATGCGGCAGGATCCGGTGACGGATTCTGCGGAGGCGAAGGATCAGCTGAGAGACCTTCTTCGCGGGGCGGTCCGCCGCCGCATGGTCGCAGATGTGCCGCTCGGGACCTTTCTGTCGGGCGGGTACGATTCCTCCCTCATCAGTGCGGTCGCGCAGGAGCAGCTCGGCAGTACGCCGCTGAAGACATTTTCCATCGGATTTGAAGAACAGGAATACGATGAATCGCCCTATGCAAAAGCGATTGCGGAGCATCTGGGGACGGATCACACGCAGCAGATCATCGGAGAGAAGGAGCTTTTGGACCTCGTTTCGGATCTGCCGAAGTTTTTTGACGAACCGATGTCGGATTCGTCGCAGATTCCGACGATGCTGGTATCGCGCCTTGCGAAGGAAAAGGTGACGGTTGCCCTCTCCGGCGATGCCGGAGATGAATTTTTCTGCGGATACGGCATCTATGACACGGTGAGAAGGGCCCAGCAGCTGGACGGCCTTGGACGACTTGCCCATGAAATCGGCCGATTCCCTTTGGGAAACGGGGAGAAGCTGGAGGACCGGTATCCGTTCCGGATGCAGGTGATTTCGGCCAACCGCGATCCGCGGACCAGGACACAGTTCGGCGCGGGAAGCTATGTGGAGCTTGCGGAGCGCATGGTTCGTCGGGAAGGCGGCAGCGCTTTCACAGATCCCGGGGCAGCCGGCGGCACCCTGGGGAACATGCCGGGCGTCAGACGTTTCCTTCCCGTTAACTACGAGGTGGAAGACCGGTACCCTTCCGGCAACTGGCAGATTACAAGAATGCTGCTGGATATGGACACGTACCTTCCGGGGGATATCCTGACGAAGGTGGACCGGGCGTCCATGAAATATTCCCTGGAGAACCGGTGCCCGTTTCTGGACCCGGAGGTGATGCTGTACTCGTATCGCCTCGACCACGATCTGAAATATCACAGAAATGAGAAGGGCGGCTGGTCGAAGAAATACATCCTGAAGGAGCTGGCCTGCGATTATATTCCGAGGAATCTTCTGGAACGGCCGAAGAAGGGCTTTTCCGTGCCGCTTGACAAGTGGCTGTCGGGCCCCTTGCGGGAGCAGCTTCTGACCTACGGGAACGCACAGTTTCTGCGGGAGCAGGGAATTTTCGATCCGGAGACGGTGACCGGCCTTGTCAGCAGATTCCTTGCGGAAGGAGACGGCGGCGCCGGAACCGGCCGCAATTACTCAAGACTCCTGTGGAGCTTTTTCGTGTTCCAGCAGTGGGCGGAATACTGGAAGGGATCGCTTGCAAGGTAGGAAAATGTCCGGGGACAGGGCGCTTTTGGCTCGGCGAGGCATAATGATGCTTTCTGCAAAAGCGGCTGTCTGGAAATTGCGGGATCAGCATCCGGGAGAAGGCGATTCGGTGCAGAGCAGGAAAGGACAAACGGGGGGATATGATTATAATCAGAATGTCGGGGGGACTCGGCAATCAGATGTTTCAATA
>CALEFO010000072.1 GCA_937877165.1 uncultured Lachnospiraceae bacterium
ATCCTGCCGCCGAGCCATGACTTCGAGGAGGACATTCTGGCCTGCGCCCGCAATGTCTCCGGAAGATACCGCGGAAATGAGGAGCGCGCGCAGTCCCTGGATCTGATTGCAATGAAGATCTTCGACGCGACGAAGAAAATCCACGGACTCGGGAAAAGAGAGCGTCTTCTCCTGCGGCTTGCCTGCATTCTGCATGACTGCGGGAAGTATGTCTCAATTGCGAATGTCTCTGAATGCTCCTACAACATCATTATGCGGACGGAGATCATCGGAATTTCTCACATTGAGCGGGAAATTGTTGCGCGGGTGGTACTGTACAATCACAGTGATTTTGTCTATTACGAGCAGCAGAACGATGCATCGGATCTGGACCGGGAGGCGTACCTTACCATCACGAAGCTGACGGCGATTCTGCGCCTTGCGAACGGTCTGGATCGGACACACAAGAAGAAGCTGGACGACATGCGCGTCAGTGTCCGGGAGGATCAGCTGGTGATCTCGGCCAGGAGCGGCGTGGATCTGACCTTGGAAAAGGCGCTGTTCCAGGCAAGAGCGGGCTTTTTTGCGGAGGTGTTCGGCATCGTTCCAGTCATCCGCCAGCGCTGAATGAGAAAAAGCAGGAGGAATCATTCCATGTCAGAGAAGGAGAAGAACAAAAAGGAGCTGAGCCCGGAGGACATCCGCTGGCGCAATCCGAAATATTATTTTAACCGGGAGCTGTCCTGGCTGCAGTTCGACAGGCGGTGCCTCTCTGAGGCAAGGAGCAAAGAGAATCCGCTCATGGAGCGGCTGAATTTCCTCTCCATTACGGCGTCGAATCTGGACGAGTTCTTCATGGTCCGCGTAGCCTCTCTTCAGGATATGTGCAAGGCGGGCTACAGCAAGAAGGATATCTCCGGCATGACGGCGGGAGAGCAGCTGGAGGCCATCATTCAGGATACGCATGACTTCGTGGATATGCAGTATTCCACGCTGAACCGCCAGATTATCCCGGCCCTTCGCGAGGAAGGCATCACGATTGTCGACGGAACGCAGCAGCTGACCAGCGAGGAAAAGGCGTTCGTGGACGAATATTTTGAGACAGAGGTTTATCCGGTCATTACGCCGATGGCCGTGGATTCCTCACGGCCGTTTCCGCTGATTCTCAATAAGTCCCTGAACATCGGGGCACTTCTGAAGAGGAAGGAGAACGCGGGCCGCGGCATTCTGACCCACACGAAGAAATCCCGGAAGTCCTTAAAGAGCGAGAAGGACAATCTGGAATTTGCAACGGTTCAGGTGCCCTCGGTTCTGCCGCGCGTGATTCGGCTCCCGGAGGAGGCGACAGGAGAAACGGCTCTGCAGGACGGACATGTTCCGGTCCGTGTGATCCTTCTGGAGACCGTGATCCGGGATTATATCGGAGAGCTTTTCCAGAGCTATGACGTTGTCTGCACGGCGCCGTTCCGCATCATGCGCAATGCCGACATGGACATCGATGAGGATGAGGCGGAGGATCTTCTGAAGGAGATCGAGAAGTCGCTGAAGCAGCGCCGCCACGGGGAGGCGATCCGCCTGGAAATCGAGGCGGGAGCAGACCGGCGGCTGACGCAGATCCTGGAGGAAGAGCTGAAGCTGGACGAGAAGGAAGTGTTCCACATCGACGGACCGCTGGATCTGACCTTCCTTTCCAAGGTGCGCAAGGTAGAGGGCTTTGAAGACCTTCACGAGCATCGGTATCTTCCGCCGCAGGAGGTCCCGGAGCTGCCGGAGGGGTGCGATATTTTCGCACAGATCCGGAAGGGGGATATTTTCTTAAGCCACCCCTATGAGACCTTCCAGCCGGTGGTGGACTTTGTTGCGAAGGCAGCCGTGGATCCGGATGTCCTTGCCATCAAGCAGACGCTTTACCGTGTCAGCGGCAATTCACCGATTGTTGCGGCACTGGCGAAGGCAGCCGACAACGGCAAGCAGGTGACCGTCCTGGTGGAGCTCAAGGCCAGATTTGATGAGGAGAACAACATTGTCTGGGCCAGGATGCTGGAAAAGGCAGGGTGCCATGTCATTTACGGACTGGTAGGCCTGAAAACCCACTCCAAGATTACGCTGGTGGTCCGCCGCGAGGAGGACGGGATCCGGCGCTATGTTCATCTTGCGACCGGCAACTACAACGACACCACGGCGAAGCTCTACACGGATGTCGGCCTGATGACCTGCAAGGAGCATTTCGGCGAGGACGCGACAGCGGTCTTCAACATGCTGAGCGGCTACTCGGAGCCGCGGTCATGGAACTGCCTGATTCTGGCGCCGATCTGGATGAAGGACCGCTTCGTCTATCTGATCGGAAGAGAAGAGGAGAATGCGAGAAAGGGCGAGCCCGCGCGGATCGTTGCGAAGATGAACTCTCTGTGCGATCCGGATATCATTGAGGCCCTGTACAAGGCGAGCGCCGCCGGCGTGAAGATTGATCTCATTGTCCGCGGCATCTGCTGCCTGCGCGTCGGCATTCCGGGCGTCTCGGAGAACATCACGGTACGCTCCATTGTCGGAAACTTCCTGGAGCATGCGCGGATCTTTATGTTCGAGAATGCAGGGCACCCGGAATTCTACGCGGGATCCGCGGACTGGATGCCCCGGAACCTGGACCGCCGTGTGGAGATTGTATTCCCTCTGGAGGATGAGAGCGTCCGGGCAAAGGCCTGGCACATTCTGGAAACGGAGCTGGCAGATACGGAGCAGGCGAGCATCCTGCAGCCGGACGGCACCTACGAGAAGGTGGACCGCCGCGGCAAGGCCAAGGTCAACTCCCAGCTGCAGCTTGGCGAGGAGGCGGCCGAGGCGGCAAGAAAGGCACGCGCCGTCATGCGTGAGCAGAGAGTCTTCGTTCCCGAGGAGCATCACGAGACGGAGGAGTAAAACCCCGAACGGCTTCTAGCCTGCCCGTATCGCGATACAGCAAACAATAGCTTGCAGTATTCTGCCCTTGGGCTTGTCTGCATAAAGTGACTGCAAAAAATAACCTGCAGCGGCACAATTTCTGACGTAAGTCAACATGAGTGCCGCGCAGGTTATTTTTTGCAGGAAAGATCGCAGATCAGAAACTGCACAGATTATTTCCAGGTGACCGCTCGAAGTGCCAAAAACGCCTACACGCTCTCCAGAATCGGAACAAGGCCGTCGTGGTTGTTGTCGGTCTTCGTGATGACGTCCGCAGCCTTTTTCATATCCGGATTGGAGGCAAGCCCGTTGCACATGCCGATGCCAAGGCCCGCGGCCTCCAGCATGGAGTTGTCGTTCGGAGCATCTCCCGCGGCAATGGCATTCTCCGTAGAAATGCCGAGGTGCCGGCAGAGCCAGCGGAGGGAATATCCCTTCGTTGCGCGGACGGGATCAATTTCGAGGTACCAGGGATTGGACATCACGGTGTGAAGAACGTCGCCGTATTTCTCCTCGAGCTCTTTGGCAAACGGCTCCAGCGCGTGGTCGGCCTCGTTCTCCAGATGGATGGAGAGGCACTTGCAAGGCGGGGCGGATAAGGCACCTGCCGGGTCATCGGCGTAGCGGACCGGGAGCGGAATCGGCATCCGCTCGGGTGAGACATAAAAGTTTGTCTCGCGGTTTGGCTTCCAGGTGATGATGGCATCCGTGTCGTAGGTCTGACAGTGAAGGCCGTGCCTCTTCGCAAGGTTCATCACATCGCGCACCACAGGAATCGGGAGCGTCTCGCGGAAAAACGTCGCATGCTCCTCACAGGAGTAAAGCTCAGCGCCGTTGTAGGCGCTGATGAACTGATTGGGATAATGGAGCTGCAGCTTCTTTGCAAGAAGCCTGGCATCCGGCATCGCGCGGCCGGAGGAGAGAACGAAGAGATTGCCGCGGGCAGTAAAGTCATCCAGGACCTTCCGGGTTGCAGGAGAGATTGTTTTCTCATCCGTGGCAAGCGTCCCGTCGAAGTCACAGAAGAAGATCTTCGTGTTATCGGTGACGTGGAAACGGGCGTGCTTCATAGTCGTCAGGCACTCTTCGGGAACAGCAAGGTGCCCGTAGCCGGTTCCCATTTCCAGTCCGGGCTTATTGGTTCCATGAAAATCAGAGCCGCCGGAGAGAAGAAGCCCATAGCGAAGGGCGAGCGTGCGGATTTTCGCCGTCATCTCCGGAGTGTGCTTACAGTAGTAGGCCTCGATCCCCATAAGGCCGGCTTCCTTCAGCTCCCGGATGAGCGTCTCCAGCCCCTCATCACCGAGCTGGTACTGGAAGGGATGGGCAAGCACCGGAATGCCGTGAAAGCGGAGCAGGAACTCGACCGCCTTCTTCGGCGTGATTTTCTCGCGGGGAACGAAGAACGGGCAGTCGTCGCCGATGTACTTGTCGAAGGCCTCCTTCAGGCTGGAAATAGCTCCCTTTTTCAGGAGAAATTTTGCCATGTTGGCGCGGGTCACGATAGCTCCCGGATTGTCGGCCATCAGCTCATCATAAGGGATTGGTAAGCCGGCGGCGCACATCATATCGCACATCTTCCGGTTGCGCAGGTCTCTTGCATTGGAGAATTCCTTCACCTGACGGCGAAATTCCGGATCCTTGTAGTCATAGAACAGCCCGACAATGTGAACATCCTTCTCGAGATACTTCGTGGAGAGCTCAATGCCGGGAATGACCTCGACATCGGTCCCGGCAGCGGCCTCCATAGCCTCATCAATGCCGATGGCGGTGTCATGATCCGTCAGGGCAAACGCAGAAAGCCCCTTCTTCTGTGCAATCTGAACGAGCTGCGCAGGTGTGAAGGTGCCGTCCGAGCGCGTGGAATGTGTGTGCAGATCTACTGTTTTCATGTAAACTCTCCCCAAAAGCAAAAATACGAAAATGATTTGAAATACACTTCTTTATACCCCGCTGTTTGGAAGTGATAAATCGATGTCACTTCCAAAACTTATCATAACAGAAAAGAGGTGCCCGCAGGCACCTCTTTTCCGGGTTTTCCCAGGATAGGTGCAGACAGAGTCGTGGGATCAAAAAACACCCGCAGCGGCACGATTTCTGACGTAAGTCAACATGAGTGCCGCGCGGGTGTTTTGCGGAAAAATGTTCTTAGAAACAGATACGATGAAGGGAAGGTACAGGCTTATTCCGCATCCTCGGAGGTGTCGCCATCGGCGCTGGTGTCGGCCACATAGACCGTGCGCTTTCTTGCATCAGCATCCTGCTCGAGATACGTATCGTAATCGGTGTCCTTGTCGATGATTCCGCCGCCGGGCAGGATCTCGATGATCCGGTTCGCCGTGGTCTGGACGACCTGATGGTCGCGGCAGGCGATCAGCTCAACGCCTGGGAACTTGATCATGCCGTCGTTGAGTGCGGAGATGGACTCCATGTCGAGGTGGTTTGTCGGCTCATCGAAGATCAGGCAGTTCGCGCCGCTGATCATCATGGAGGAGAGCTGGCAGCGGACCTTCTCGCCGCCCGAGAGAACCTTGACCTTCTTGACGCCGTCCTCACCGCGGAAGAGCATCCGGCCGAGGAAGCCGCGGACATAGGTGACATCCTTGATCTGGGAGTAGCCGGTCAGCCACTGTGTAATGTCCTCTTCCGTGTTGAAAAGCTCTGTATTGTCCTTTTTGAAGTAGGACTGCGAGGTGGTGACACCCCACTTGTAGGTGCCGCTGTCGGGCTCCATATTGCCCATCAGAATCTCGAAGAGAGCGGTCTTCGCCTGCTCCTGAGAGCCGACGAAGGCGATCTTGTCATCGTGCTTGACGACGAAGGAGACATCGTCGAGGAGCTTGACGCCTCCGATGGTCTTGGAAAGGTGCTCCACGGTCAGAACCTCGTTTCCGATCTCACGGTCGGGACGGAAGTCGATGAACGGGTATTTGCGGGAAGAAGGCTTGATCTCGTCGAGCTCGATCTTCTCGAGAGCGCGCTTTCGGGAGGTCGCCTGCTTGGACTTGGAGGCGTTTGCGGAGAAGCGGGAGATGAATTCCTTCAGCTCCTTGATCTTCTCCTCCTTCTTCTTGTTGGCCTCCTTCATCTGACGAATCATCAGCTGGGAGGATTCGTACCAGAAATCATAGTTGCCTGCGTAGAGCGTGATCTTGCCGTAGTCGATATCCGCAATGTCGGTGCAGACCTTGTTCAGGAAGTAACGGTCATGCGAGACGACGATGACGATGTTGGGGAAATTGATCAGGAACTCCTCCAGCCATGCGATGGCATCAAGGTCCAGATGGTTCGTCGGCTCATCGAGAAGAAGAATGTCCGGATTTCCGAACAGAGCTCTTGCCAGAAGAACCTTCACCTTCTGGGCGCCGTTCAGGTCGCCGACCTTCTGATAGTGATACTCATCCTCGATGCCGAGTCCGTTCAGGAGGGATTCGGCGTCGGACTCCGCCTCATAGCCGCCCATCTCGGCGTACTCGCTCTCGAGCTCCGCAGCGCGGATGCCGTCCTCGTCCGAGAAATCCGGCTTGGCATAGAGCTCGTCCTTCTCTTTTCCGATTTCGTAAAGCTTCTTATTACCCTGAATGACAGTGTCCAGTACGATCTGGTCGTTGTACTTCTCGTGGTCCTGCTCCAGGAAGGAAAGGCGCTGGCCGGGCGTGATGGCGATCTCGCCGTTCGTGGTTTCCAGCTGGCCGGAGAGAATCTTCAGGAAGGTGGACTTTCCTGCACCGTTGGCACCGATGATGCCGTAGCAGTTCCCCTCCGTGAATTTGATGTTGACATCTTCAAAAAGGGCCTTCTTGCCGACCCGGTAGGTGACGTTGTTCGCTGAAATCATGTGATCGTTTGACTCCTTACTCTATCTGCAGTTGTCTGACATTCGTGCCGGTGAATGCTGCATCCTCTCAGAAGCAGATTCTCCCATTGGGAAGGAAAAGCCGCGGATGCTCCATAGAGACACCCGGCGGTTTTGACCTCTTCAGACGCAGAAAACATCTGAAACCCAAGCTTCTATATTATCGAAGAAAAGCATGAAAGGCAAGACTTTGCAAAAAGTCAGCTGCCTGGCCGGAATTCGTCAGGCCCCGGTGGACAGACAAATACAGTACTCTGTAAATAGGTTTAAAAAACTGAAAAATAAACTTGGAAAGCATAAATCCAGCACTTTTTGCACATATTTGCGCATAAAACGACTCCCCGGGGACTGTGCGAATGGGGGAGAGTACGGTATAATTCAGGTATTAAAGGTACCGTGCCACAGGGCATGGCGGATTCGATTTTTTTTCTTAGGAGGAAAAATGAGTAAAAGGGTTTACAAGTTCGAAGAAGGCAACGCGAAAATGCGTGATCTCCTCGGAGGCAAAGGTGCGAATCTTGCAGAGATGACCAACCTTGGACTGCCGGTTCCGCAGGGCTTTACCATTTCCACGGAGGCCTGCACGGATTATTACAATGACGGGAAGCAGATCAATGAGGACACACAGAAGCAGATTTTCGAGGCACTGTCCTGGCTGGAGGAGATCCGCGGCAAGAAATTCGGCGATGAGAATGACCCGCTTCTGGTATCGGTTCGTTCCGGAGCACCGGTTTCCATGCCCGGCATGATGGACACCATTCTGAACCTCGGACTGAACGATGTTTCGGTTGTCGGCTTTGCGAAGAAGACCGGCAATCCGAGATTTGCTTATGATTCCTACCGCAGATTCATTCAGATGTTCTC
>CALEFO010000073.1 GCA_937877165.1 uncultured Lachnospiraceae bacterium
CGAACGGCACGTACTGGTGGTGTGAGAGGGGTGGACATACCACCCCTACTCGATTATATAATATATGTTTAGCACATGACGCTTTCAGAGTGAGGAGGCTGCTTGCAGCCGCCCTCACGAGTGAAAGCGTCATGTGGGCAAGGCGCGAAGCGCCTCTGCCCAAACGTATCGACAAGCCGCAAAGCGGATTGGAGATACGTTTGCTGAACAGGAAGGGAAAGGGCAAGGCGCGAAGCATGTATACATTTTCAGGAAGAGTGCGGTTCAGCGAAACAGATCCCAACGGGGATCTGAAGATGGAATCGCTGATTGACTATTTTCAGGACTGCTCCACGTTTCAGTCTGAGGATCTCGGTGTCGGCGTGGAGTATCTGCAGAAGGACCATCTCGCCTGGCTGGTGAATTACTGGCAGATTGATATTCTGCAGCTGCCTCATCTGGGAGATTCCATTGTGGCTGGGACATCACCCTATGAGATTCGAGGCTTTATGGGACTTCGGAATTTCATGCTGGAGACCGGAGACGGGAAAAGGCTGGTCAATGCGAATTCCGTCTGGTCGCTGATTGATATGGACAGGGGACTCCCCGTACGTGCCAGTGAGAGAATTGTGAGAGCCTATGAGCTTTTTCCGAAATTTGATATGGAATATCTTCCCCGCAAGATCCGTGTACCGAAGGAAGGCGGAGAGGAGAAGGAGCCGATCCGGATTACAGAGGAGTTCCTTGACAGCAATCATCATGTGAACAATGGGCAGTATGTGCGCCTTGCGATGGCGTACGGAACGGAGAGTGCACAGATCGCAAGACTCCGTGTGGAATATAAGAAACAGGCTTATCTGGGTGACGTCATTCATCCGCGGGTTTATCAGACGGAAGAGAACGTCATCCTGATTGCACTGAACAGTGCCGCGGGGGAAACCTATGCGGCAGTAGAGATTACGAAAGGACGGAAATGACATGCTGAGAATTGGAGAAAAGCAGACACTGGTGGTGGAGAAGGCGGTGCCCATGGGGGTTTACCTGAAGGAAAAGGAAGCTTCGGAGGAGGCGCAAGGGAACGAAGAGCACGTCCTGCTTCCCCGCACACAGGTCCCGGAGAAAGCAGAAGTCGGTGACGAGGTAGAGGTTTTTCTTTACAAGGATTCGGAGGACCGCCCGATTGCAACCAGGAAGGAGCCGAAGCTGACCCTGCATGAGGTTGGCTATCTGACGGTCAAGGATGTCGGCAGAATCGGCGCATTCCTTGACTGGGGACTAGATAAGGATTTGCTTCTTCCCTTTCATGAGCAGCCGCGTGATCAGAGAGTGCAGAAAGGACAGAGCATTCTCTGTGCTGTTTATCTGGACAAGAGCGGAAGGCTTGCGGCAACGATGAACGTGTATCCCTGGCTTTCTCAGGACAGCCCGTATCACAAAGGCGATGAAGTACATGGAACTGTTTATGAGACGAGTGAGAATTTCGGCCGTTTTGTTGCGGTGGATGACAAATATTCCGGGCTGATTCCGAAGAAGGAACTGGTGCGCGAGCTGAAGGTTGGAGACAAGGTGACGGCGAGGGTCCGCCAGGTCCGTCCGGATGGGAAACTCGACCTCACGCTTCGCGAACCGATTGCGGACCAGATGAATACGGATGCGCAGATTATCTGGAAGAGCATGCAGGAAAACGGCGGGAGTCTTCCGTTTACGGACAAGGCGGATCCGGAGCTGATCCGCAGCAAAATGCAGATGAGCAAGGCGCAGTTCAAGCGCGCTGTGGGGCATCTTCTTAAGGAAGGAAAAATTTCCATTGAAGAGGATGGTATTCATGCAAAATAAACCGGGAATGCTGTCGGCAAAGAGTGCAGGGGATTTGTTCTTTCTTCTTGTCCTGGTGCAGCTTGTTGGAACACTGGCCTATGGGGCTGCCGGATTTTTCATACC
>CALEFO010000074.1 GCA_937877165.1 uncultured Lachnospiraceae bacterium
GCTTTTGCAGCTGACGGAAAGGAGGCGGAGTAATCATGCCGAAGAGAGAAGACGTGAAGAAGGTAATGGTCATTGGCTCCGGCCCGATTGTCATCGGACAGGCGGCAGAATTTGATTACGCAGGAACGCAGGCCTGCCGCTCCCTGAAGGAAGAGGGCGTGGAGGTGTGTCTTGTCAACTCCAATCCTGCGACCATTATGACGGATAAGGACATCGCAGATGAGGTTTACATCGAGCCTCTGACTGCGAAGGTTCTGGAGAAGATTATTGAGAAGGAAAAGCCGGATTCCATCCTCCCGACACTGGGCGGCCAGGCAGGACTGAACCTCGGCATGGAGCTTGCCGAGTCGGGATTTCTCGATGCACACGGGGTCAAGCTCCTTGGAACGACAGCTCTGACCATTAAGAAGGCAGAGGACCGCGAGATGTTCAAGGAGACCATGGAGAAGATCGGCGAGCCGGTCGCGGCCTCTGAGGTTGTAGAGAATGTGGAGGACGGTGTGAAGTTTGCCGAGAAGATCGGCTTCCCGGTTGTTCTTCGTCCCGCCTATACTCTGGGCGGTTCCGGCGGCGGCATTGCGCATAACACGACAGAGCTGCGCAAGATTCTGGAGAACGGCCTTCGTCTTTCCCGCGTGGGACAGGTTCTGGTTGAACGCTGCATCTCCGGCTGGAAGGAAATCGAGTATGAGGTCATGCGCGACGGAGCAGGCAACTGCATCACCGTCTGCAACATGGAGAATATCGACCCTGTCGGTGTGCACACCGGTGATTCCATCGTCGTGGCACCTTCCCAGACGCTTTCCGACAAGGAATATCAAATGCTGCGTACGGCGGCCCTGAACATCATCGACGAGCTGCAGATCACTGGCGGCTGCAACGTGCAGTTCGCACTCCATCCGACGAGCTTTGAATACTGCGTCATCGAGGTCAATCCCCGTGTGTCCCGTTCTTCGGCTCTGGCCTCCAAGGCGACCGGATATCCGATCGCGAAGGTGGCGGCGAAAATCGCCCTGGGCTTTACCCTGGACGAGATCAAGAACGCAGTGACCGGCAAGACCTATGCTTCGTTTGAGCCGGCACTGGATTACTGCGTGGTGAAGTTCCCCCGCCTTCCGTTCGACAAGTTTATTCACGCGAAGAGAACACTGACGACACAGATGAAGGCAACCGGCGAGGTGATGAGCATCTGCACGAACTTCGAGGGAGGCCTCATGAAGGCAATCCGCTCCCTGGAGCAGCATGTGGATGCGCTGGACAGCTATGACTTCAGCCACCTCTCTAAGGAGGAGCTGTTCGTCCGTCTGACGGTCGTGGATGATCAGAGGATCTGGGTGATTGCGGAAGCTCTCCGCAAGGGAATTTCCCGCCAGACGATTCATGAGATTACCATGGTGGATGAGTGGTTCATCGACAAGATCCACAATCTCGTCCGTATGGAGGAGAAGCTCAAGAAGGGACCGCTTACGAAGGAGCTTCTGGCAGAGGCCAAGCGCATGGAGTTCCCGGACAGCGTGATCGCGCGCTGGACCGGCATCCCGGAGGAAGAGGTTGCAAAGCTTCGCTACGACAACGGCATCACGGCCCGGTACAAGATGGTGGATACGTGTGCGGCGGAGTTCGAGGCGCAGACCCCGTACTTCTATTCGGTATACAATACGTCGGACACGGACGAGGCGAAGGAGCGCGTCACGGACAGAAAGAAGATTCTGGTTCTCGGCTCCGGCCCGATCCGGATCGGACAGGGCATCGAGTTCGACTACTGCTCTGTGCATGCAACCTGGGCCTTTGCAAAAGAAGGCTATGAGACCATCATCATCAACAACAACCCGGAGACGGTTTCCACGGACTTCGACATCGCGGACAAGCTGTATTTCGAGCCGCTGACACCGGAGGACGTGAAGAACGTCGTGGATATCGAGCATCCGGACTACGCGGTGGTTCAGTTCGGCGGACAGACCGCCATCAAGCTGACCATGAGCCTGACGAAGATGGGTGTCCCGATTCTGGGCACCGATGCCAAGGATGTGGACGCCGCAGAGGACCGCGAGATTTTCGATGAGGTTCTTCAGAAGTGCGAGATTAAGCGCGCTGCGGGTGCAACGGTCTATACGGCGGAAGAGGCCAAAGAGGTGGCGCACCGCCTCGGCTATCCGGTACTGGTTCGTCCCAGCTATGTTCTGGGCGGCCAGGGCATGCAGATTGCACTTTCCGATGAGGAGATCGAGCAGTTCATGGCGGTCATCAACCGCTACACACAGGAGCATCCGATTCTGGTCGACAAGTACCTGCAGGGAACGGAAACCGAGGTCGATGCAGTCTGCGACGGCGAGAACATCCTGATCCCGGGCATCATGGAGCACATCGAGCGCTCCGGCGTGCATTCGGGCGATTCGATTTCGGTTTATCCGTCCCAGACGCTCTCGGAGCATGTCAAGGAGACGAT
>CALEFO010000075.1 GCA_937877165.1 uncultured Lachnospiraceae bacterium
ACGGAGCACTCTGCCGCACAGAACGGCCTGGACATGCTGCTTTTGCAGACCATGGCGGCCTTTTCCATGCGGGCGAAGGAGCCGTGGAGAAAGATCAGCAGGGAAATATATCTTGCGACGATGAAGTGCTTCTCCAGGTTTGTCCGGGAGTACCGGGTGTCCTACGGCGTGTACGGATTTGACCGGGGCTTCTGGACACCGCGCCAGATCTGCGGGAAGCTCTTCCGGCTGGGAGAGCTGGAATATGAGCTCAACGACGAGGAGAATGCGGTCAGCATTCATATTCCGGGGGATGCGGATCTTTCGGAGGAGAAGCTGCAGGCTTCTTATGCAGAGCAGGCAGCCTTTATCCGGGAGCATTTTCCGGAGGCCTCCGGGCGGCCGAGAATGTGTGATTCCTGGCTCCTTTCGCCCGCGTTGAAGGACCTTCTTTTGCCGGATTCGAGGATCCTTTCGTTTGCCGCGCATTTCGAGATCACGAAGGTGGATCCGGATGCGACAGACTATCTGGAGTGGGTTTACAAAATCGCGAGCGGCCAACAGGACGCTGTGAAAATGGAGGACCTCCGGGAGGACACCTCGCTTCAGCGAAAGATGAAGAGGTACCTTCAAAACGGCGGAAAGGTCGGCATCGCCTGGGGAATATGGAAGGAGACATGAAGAAAAGCACGAACTCTCAAACTGCGGCATCGGTGCTGATGCACCGGCTGACGCATTCGGCGAAATCTCCTTCGCGAATTTCGCCTCAGCGGGGGAGAAAATGTGCTAATATCTAGATCATGATGTATCCGACGGGACGTTACAACTTAAATTTTGATCTTGCGGCAGGCTTTCTGGATCTTCTTCTTATCTTTGCTTTTTTTCAGAAGAAGAGGATCCACAGCTTTCGTGCACGCCTGTTTTTCGGAATGGCGGCGGAGATGGCAGTGGCAGCCTTCGGCGAATTTGCAACCGGTGCGCTGCGCAACTGCGGCAGCCAGAACCATCTCCTTCTGGAGGCGACGACAGGAATCGCGCATTATTTCTATATTTCGACGGGATATATGCTGCTTCTGTATCTGCTGGAGCTGACGGGCTGCGGCTACGGGATGAGCAGACGGCGGAAGCTTCTGATTTCCCTTCCGGAATATGTGCTGACTGTGGTGATGGTACTGCCGTTTCTGCGCGGGCTGACCTATTCCTACAATGAGGCGGGTCAGTATACCCGCGGGGATTTTTACGGCATTTATGCAGTCGTGATTGCATTTTATGCGATTCACTGCCTGATACTGATGCTGCGCTACCGGAAGTCCCTCGGGGAGGATTTTTATTATCTGCTGATTTTGTATGCCGGATGGATGGGAAGCTTTTTACTGGAGCTGACAAGTCCTTATCTTCGGGCTACGGTTTTCATACAGTCGCTGTTCCTGACTGGCTGCATGATTCTGATGGACAACGGGGATGAGCTGCAGGATGCGGAAACGGGGCTGCTCAGCGGCTATGCCCTGAATAAGGATGCAAGGGTCTTGTTCGCAGACCACTATACCTCGTGCCTGATCGCCGTGAAGCTGCAGCACTATACGTATTACAGCATGATGCTCGGGACGGAGACGACCAGCGGGATTCTGCAGGAGATCGGCACCTGGCTTCAGGGCATGGCGGGAAAGGACAGCAAGGTGTACCGGACCGGCCCCGGCGAATTCGCCATTCTGAACTACAACTGCACGAGGGAGCAGGCAGAGCCTCTTGCAGAGCTTCTTCGGGAGCGTTTCTGCGGCTCCTGGCAGTATGGGACGATCAAGATCCCGGTGGCGGCGCAGATCTGGATGACACAGATTCCGGAGAACGTGAAGACACCGGAGCAGCTGACCTTTTTTGCCCAGGCGGGCTACAACGACCGTCTGCCGAAGAACCGGATCTATATGGCCGATGAAATGCGGGACGAGGAGCGCCGGGTTTCCGTGGAAATGGCGGTCAAGAAGGCCCTGGACAGCGGCTCCCTTCAGGTTTACTATCAACCGATTTACGATACGAAGAGCGGAAAGATCCATTCGGCGGAGGCCCTGGTCCGTCTGAAGGACGAGGAGCTCGGCATGATCTCGCCGGAGGAATTCATCGGGATTGCGGAGCAGACCGGCATGATCGCGCAGATCGGTGAGCTGGTCTTTGAAAAGGTATGCCGGTTCCTTGCTTCGGGAACGGCGCAGCGGGCGGGCCTGCGGTTTGTGGAGGTCAACCTGTCCACGGTTCAGTGCATGGACATGGAGCTGTCGTCAAGGCTTTCTTCCCTTGTGAAAAAATACGGGATTTCCCCCTCCGAGATCAATCTGGAGATCACGGAATCGGCGATGATCTATTCCGAAGAGACGATGCGCAAGGTGATGGGAGAGCTGCAGGCAGCGG
>CALEFO010000076.1 GCA_937877165.1 uncultured Lachnospiraceae bacterium
CTGCACACCGCATCATCCGGAGAAGGTACGCCAGAGAAGTCAGATACGGATCAATCTGCCCCTTCCTGTGATAATAGGTGACCATATTGAGGACAAGAGCCCCGATCAGACAGAGGATCCCCGCCTGCACATTCACGGCAAGGATCATGATGGAGACGAGCGGCAGCAGAAACGCCGGAAGGTGCACCAGATTGTTCTCCTTCGGAACATCGTCCAGCATCTCCAGATATTCGTAGAGCGAGTATTTCCCGGCATGTCCGAAGCGATAAAGCGCCCTCTGAAGCTTCTCCCGGACGTCGCGATTCTCTTCCCTCTCAAAATACCGGATCGTCTCCTGCGGAATCTGAAGCCGGTCCTTTCCGGCATCGCCGGAGGCAGGACTTCGAAGAAGCGCGTACAGATATTCCTCTCCGGCGCCGCTCAGCGTGGCATCCATCCGCTGATAGATTCGGTCCATCTCCAGATCGTTCCAGGTGATGTCATCCACCTCATCCTCCGGGCGGTGCCGCAGGAAAAAGGCAGGAACCTTGACGTAGCGCTCCGGATCCGTCTTCTTGTCCGGAGCCTTCCCGAAATTTCCCGCAAGACGCTGAAGAATCGCCGCCTCATATTTTCTTTTCTGCATTCTGCCGAGAATCTGTGCGAACAGGATAAAGAGCAGAATGGTGACTGCGGCGAACACGCCCTCAGAAATTCCGTCGTGCATGACAGACTCTCCTTACATTTTCTCAATCGAATCCCGAACGAGCTTCGTAAAGTACGGAGCGGCTGCATCCGCCGTCTCAATGACCTCATCTCCGGAAAGGAGCTTGTCCGAAATGCCGGCGCACATGTTGGTGACAAGGGAGACGCAGCAGACGCGCATTCCCATGTGTCTTGCCGTAATCGCCTCCACGACGGTGCTCATGCCGACAAGATCCGCTCCCAGGGTCCGCAGCATCCGGATCTCTGCGGGAGTTTCAAAACTGGGTCCCGTAAACTGCGCATAGACGCCCTCCTGCAGCGTGATGCCGTCGGCCTTTGCGGTTTCACGGATCAGGTCCTGCAGCTGCAGATCATAGACATGCGACATATCCGGAAAACGCACACCCTCCTCGTCGTCATTGGGTCCGATGAGAGGATTCCGGATGAAGCTGCTGATGTGATCCGTCAGCATGACAAGCGACCCTGGATGGTACGCGGGATTGATTCCTCCCGCCGCATTGGTAAGAAACAGGATTCCGGCACCGAGCGCGTGCATCACCCGCGCGGGGAGCACAACCTGAGAAATATCGTAGCCTTCATAGAAATGAATGCGTCCTTTCATGCAGACGACGGGAACGGCACCGTCACCCTCTCCGAGGGTCCCGAAAATAAAACGTCCGTCATGTCCCGGCGCCGTCGATACCGGAAACCCGGGAAGCTCCCGGTACGGAATTTCTGTTTCCACCTTGATCTGGGAGGCAAAACCGCCGAGCCCCGAGCCGAGCGTTAATGCAACTCTGGGGACCATTGCCGTTTTCTCCCGGATCGCCTTTACAATCTCTGAAACCTGCTGATTCATGACTTTTTCCCTCTTTCTGCTCTCTTTTTACGGAACGACATTCCCTGCCGGACAGGCGGCGAAACGGATATCGGTATTGATTCAGTCGTGCTTTGCCACAACATGTTCCTTGTCCTTGTAAATATGATTCGCCGGAATGCAGCCGCGGACCATAGACAGCGGGTAGACGTTGGAATGACGGCCCACTACAGAGCCCGGATTCAGTACGCTGTTGCAGCCGATCTCCGTCCAGTCTCCGAGGATCGCTCCCATCTTGCGCAGTCCGGTCGCAAACGAATCCTCTCCGTCATGAATCACAACGTTCGTGCGGTCCGATTTGATGTTGGACGTAATGGAACCGGCCCCCATGTGGGCGTGAAAGCCGAGAATGGAGTCACCGACATAATTGTAGTGCGGCACCTCGCACTTGTTGAACAGAATGACATTTTTCAGCTCACAGGAATTGCCGACAACACAGCCCTTGCCAACCAACGCCTTGCCGCGGATGAATGCGCACTGACGGATCTCGGCATCCTCGTCCACAATGCAGGGGCCTGCGATGTAGGCGGAGCCAAAAATCTTCGCGCTCTTTGCAATCCAGATATTCTCCCCGCGCCGCTCGAAACGGTCTGCCGGGAGTGTCTTTCCGATGGCGAGAATAATCTCTTCGATGTGCGCAAGCGCCTCCCAGGGATAGGTATCATTCTTCAGATACTCTCCCGCGATGCTCTCATTAAGATCTAACATCTGCTCCAGTGTAAAATCCTTAATCATTGCTTTCCCTTTCCGCCGCTGTTCTCCTGCGGCACCTGCTCCGAAGTCTTTTTCCTGCTGCTTTTTTCGCCGGACCTCCCGTAGCTGTACTTCGCCTTGAAGTGCATTGCCTTCGGATAAAACTGCGCGGTATTCCGGTACATCTGCTGCAAGGTTTCCCGATAGTCGGAGACCTTGACCGCATTGGTCCTTCGGGTGACATAATCATCCAGCTTATCCCGATATTCCTCTTCCGTGGTGCCTCCCTCCGCGACCTGAGACAGTCCCTTCTCCCAGCTTGCGGTCAGCTTCGGCTCCAGAAGCGGCTTTAAGGAAAGAAATACCGTGTCGTAAATCATCTCGCCTAACTGCGTCGGCGTGTACACCTGCGTTTTCGCATTGAGGTTGATGTACTGGTTATTTACAAGCTTCTCGAGAATTCCCGCTCTCGTTGCGCTGGTTCCGATTCCGGCTCCCTTGATCTGTTCACGGAGCTCATCGTCCTCAATGAACTGACCGGCATTCTCCATCGTCAGAATCATACTGCCGCCGGTGTAACGTTTGGGCGGAGAGGTCTCGCCTTCCTTGATCTCCAGTTTGCGAAGCGTTAAAGGGTCTCCTTTTTTCAGTCCCTTGATGAGTGCCTCCAAAGAGAAATCTGCAGCCCCGGAATTCTCTCCGTCCTCGCCTTCCCGTCCGGAATTTTCTCCTCCGGATGTACCTCCTGCGGCTTCCGAGGCAGTGGCGTTTCCACGGTCCAGACAAACAAGATATCCCTTTTCCCTGCAGACACGGAGTGAAGCGGTCAGCGTCTCCTTTTTGATGCCGACCTGCAACGACATTTTATCAAACACCGCTGCCGGATAAAAGACGGAAAGAAACCGGCGCGCGATGAGCTCATAGACCTTCTGAAGCGTCGGGGAAAGGCTTTTCAGGGCATTCAGCCCCTCGCCGGTTGGAATGATGGCGTAATGATCGGTGATTGCCTTGTCGTTCGTATATTTGGTCCTGCCGATCTTTTTCCAGGAGCCGGACTCCGCGATGGTGCGGACAAGCGGCCGGAACTGCGGAAGATTCCCGACGCCCTTCAGATTGTGATCAATCTCCTTCGCAACGGCAGAGGGCAGAACCCTTGCATCCGTTCTCGGATAGGTGGTGAGCTTTCTTTCGTACAGCGTCTGGGCGGCATCAAGCGTCTGATCCGGACTCAGCTTGAAAAAACGGGAGCAGTCATTCTGAAGCTCAGCAAGATTATATAAAAGCGGGGGATTCTTCTTCTCCTGCTTCTTTGTGATCCCGCGCACAAAGGGGGAAGGAATGCCATCTTCTTCCGAACAAAGATAGGAAATCAGTGCCTCGGCGTCCTCCTTCTTCCGGAACCCGTTCTCCTTGTACAGAAGCGGCGATTCATAGTACCGGCTCCCTTCTTTAGCGGACCACTCTGCCTCGAACGTTCCGTCCCCAGAAACCGAAAAGCTTCCGGTCACGCGGTAGAACGGCGTCTTCACGAAGGAACGGATCTCCCGCTCCCTGCGCACAATGATTCCGAGAACACAGGTCATCACGCGGCCAACAGCGATGACGCAGCGGTCCATCCCGAGAAAATCGCGGATGCCTCCCGCATATTTCAGGGAAAGAGCGCGGGAGAAATTGATGCCCATCAGATAATCTTCCTTCGCGCGAAGGTAGGCCGCAGCTCCCATGTTGTCGTAGGCGCTGTCATCCTTCGCCTCGCGGATGCCTCTTTGAATTTCTGCCTCCGTGAAGGAATCAATCCAGACACGGAGCTGCTTCTTGTCCTTTACGCCGGCCTCCCCTGCCACCAGACGGTAGATGTATTCTCCCTCACGTCCGGAGTCGGTGCAGATATAAATCGTATCCACCTCTTTCGAGGTAAGGATCCCCTTGATCGTCCGAAACTGCTTGCGCACGCCCGCGTCGTCGATCACCTGATACTTATACTCCGACGGAATGAACGGAATCGTATCAAGCGACCACTTCTTATACCGCGGATCGTAGGCCTCTGGGTAGCACATCGTGACCAGGTGTCCGAAGCACCACGTCACAATGGTGTTCTCCGACTCCTGATATCCGTCCCGGTTTGTGAAATTCTCGTGCAGAGCCTTGGCGAAATCCTTCGCGACACTTGGTTTCTCCGCGATAAATACTCTTTTGCCCAAACAGTTCTCCTGCTCCCAAAAACGGGACGCCGCCACAGAAATGTCCCGCCTGTTCAGGTGAGTATACTGTGACAGCATCCCGATATCCATTGGCACTTTCCAAAAAAGAATGACGAAGCGCTACCAATTTTACTTATGCTGAATGTAGTTCTGAGCCGTCAGAAGCTCGGCACACTCGACTGCTCCGCCGGCTGCACCGCGCAGCGTGTTGTGGGAAAGTCCGACGAACTTCCAGTCGAACATCGTGTCCTTGCGCAGACGGCCGATCGAAACGCCCATCCCGCCTTCATAGTTGACATCCTTTGCAACCTGCGGGCGATCATCCTCTTCCATGTACTGAATGAAGTGCTCCGGTGCACTCGGAAGCTTCAGCTCCTGCGGAACACCGGAAAATGTGCGGAGCTTCTCAATCAGTTCTTCCTTCGTCGGATCCTGCTTGAAGCGGACAAAGGCAGCCGCCGTGTGGCCATACAGGACCGGAATGCGGATACACTGGCAGGTGATGAGAGGCGACTCTGCGGGAACAATCTGACCGTTCTCAATGTGGCCGAAAATGCGGAGCGGCTCCCGCTCAGATTTCTCTTCCTCACCGCTGATGAACGGAATGACGTTGCCCTCCATCTCCGGCCAGTCCTTGAAGGTCTTGCCTGCACCGGAAATAGCCTGATATGTCGTGGCAACCACCTCATAGGGCTCATATTCCTTCCATGCGGCGAGCGCCGGCGTATAGCTCTGAATGGAGCAGTTCGGCTTTACCGCGATGAATCCGCGCTGCGTGCCGAGCCGCTTTCTCTGATATTCGATTACCGCTGCATGCTCCGGGTTGATTTCCGGAATGATCATCGGAACATCCGGAGTCCAGCGGTGCGCACTGTTGTTGGAGACAACCGGAGTCTCGGTCTTGGCATACTCTTCCTCGATTTTCCGGATCTCATCCTTCGACATGTTGACGGCAGAGAGAACGAAGTCCACATTCTCCGAAACAGCCTTTACATCATTGATGTCACGGATCACGATGTTCTTCACATCCTCCGGAACCTCTCCGTCCAGCTTCCATCTGCCCTCTACGGCCTCTCCGTAGGTCTTCCCTGCGCTGCGGGGGCTCGCTGCGATCTGTGCAACCTCGAACCACGGATGGTTCTCAAGAATCTGAATGAAACGCTGGCCGACCATTCCAGTTCCGCCCAAAACACCGACTCTGAATTTCTTCATAACTTTCCTCTGACCTCCTCATATGCGTCCGGGGCATTTCCCGCGCCGCGGGGCTTTGTCCGCAGGCATCTGCCGGACTTTGCCTTTTAATATAACATATTTATACCTCGCTGAGGCAAAATCCGCAAAGGCGGTTTTGCCGAATGCGTTATTCCTCCTCACCTTCCCTGGTTTCTTCCTCCAGCCATTTCGAAGATGCCTTGATCTCCTCGTCCATCGCGGCCTGTCCGGGGGCTCCGACCGTAAGGCGCTTGTCAACACAGGTCTTCAGGCTGATTGCATCGTAAATATCCTTGTCAAAGGCTTTGCTGAAGCTATGGAATTCCTCCAGGGAAAGATCATCCAGACTCTTCTCTTTTTCAATGCAGTACAAAACCATTCGGCCGATGATACCGTGCGCATCGCGGAACGGAACGCCCTTTACAACGAGATAATCTGCCGCGTCCGTTGCATTGGTGAAGCCATGCCGCGCGCTCTTCTCCATGATGTCCTCGCGAAAGCTCATCGTCTCCAGCATACCCGCCATCAGCCGTACACACATGGTCACGGTGTCAAAGGCATCGAAAACAGGCTCCTTATCCTCCTGCATATCCTTGTCATAAGCAAGAGGAATCGCCTTCATGGTGGTCAGAAGGCTGGTCTGATCCCCGAAGACACGCCCGGTCTTGCCGCGGATCAGCTCCGCAACGTCCGGATTCTTCTTCTGCGGCATGATGCTGCTTCCCGTGGAGTAGCCATCGTCGATCTCAACAAACCGGTACTCGTTGCTGTTCCAGAGAATAATCTCCTCGCTAAGGCGTGACAGGTGTACCATGATCAGGGAAAGATCGCCAAGAAACTCAATGGCATAATCACGGTCCGACACGGAATCCATGCTGTTGCGGGTCGGCAGGTCGAAGTCAAGACTCTCCGCAACGAAGCCGCGGTCCAGTGGATAGGTGGTTCCTGCCAGTGCTCCTGCACCGAGCGGGCACTCATTCAGGCGTTTTCCGGTGTCCTCCAGGCGGGTGACATCCCTGCGGAACATTTCAAAGTAGGCACCGAAATGGTGTGCCAGTGTCACCGGCTGTGCCTTCTGCAGATGCGTAAAGCCCGGCATAAAGGTCTCGCGGTGCGTATCCATGATCTTCAGAATGACCTTCTCCAGCTGCAGAAGATCCTCGCGCACTTCATTTACGGCTTTTCTCGTGAAAAGACGCATGTCAAGCGCCACCTGGTCATTTCGGGAGCGCCCCGTGTGAAGCTTCTTTCCGTCATCCCCGATCCGATCGATCAGATTGGCTTCTACGAAGCTGTGAATGTCCTCATATTCGTTCGTGATCGGAAGCTTCCCCGATTCAATGTCCGCACGGATGGACAGCAGTCCCTCAATGATGTTCTCCGATGCTTCCTTCGTAAGAATTCCCTGCCGGCCGAGCATGGTCGCGTGTGCGATGCTGCCCTCAATGTCCTCTTTCCAGAGACGCTTGTCAAAACTGATGGAATCGTTGAATTCCTTCACCAGAGCATTGGTTTCCTTGGTAAATCTTCCGCCCCAGAGCTGTGCCATATGAACTCCTCCTGTCCTGAAATTGGTTTCCGCACACGCGTTTTCTTCCGGTCAAAGTTCCCTGTGCACCGGTGGTGCCCGACTGGTACTGTCAGAAAAACAGGTGCCGCAAAGTCCCCCTCATCGGAGGCTGCCTTCCGGACCGCATGCGCCGTACAGATACAAAAAAGCCCTGCTTCTTCAGCAGGGCTCCG
>CALEFO010000077.1 GCA_937877165.1 uncultured Lachnospiraceae bacterium
CGCCCCGGTCTGCAGCATGCAGTCCGTAAAGCCGCCGGTCGATGCACCGATGTCCATGCAGATTTTTCCCTTCAGATCGATCGGAAAAACAGCAAGCGCCTTTTCGAGCTTCAGGCCTCCGCGGCTGACATAGCGGAGCGTTTCCCCGCGCACCTCAATCCGAACCTTCTCCGGATCAAAGGTGGTTCCCGGCTTGTCCTCCTTCTCTCCGTTGACATAGACAATGCCGGACATCAGCATGATTTTGGCCTTCTCGCGGGAGGGTGCGTAGCCGCCCTCCGTCAGAATTATATCCAGTCGTTTTTTTGCCATTTTTACCTTTCTGTGCCGCGTTTTTTGCGGCACCCCGAGGAGAAATGCCCGAATGGGCTTTCTCCGATGGGATCATCGAAGTTGGGCCGCTTGGCGGCAGCGCATCCCGTTCTCCGGAAAATGTCTCATCCTGCTCCTGAATCCGGCGTCTTTTCGTCCCTCCCGGGAATCAGAGATCCCCGAGCTGCTCAAGAATTCTCTTTGCAATGCTCTCGGGATCCAGTCCCAGCTTCTCCTTCAGAATCGGCACCGCGCCGTGCTCCACAAACTCATCAGGAACCGCGATGCGCAGCACCTCCTGATCCGGATGGTGCTCGCTCACCCAGGCCTCCACGTGCTCACCGAAGCCTCCGCTCAGGACATTCTCCTCCATCGTCACCAGAAGCCGATGCTCCGGAAGCTCGAGGTCCAGCATTTCCGTATCAAACGGCCAGGCAAAACGCGCATTGACAATCGTAGCATCAATGCCCTTCTCCTGCAAAAGAAGCTCCCGGACAAGGACCGCAGTCTCCACCATGCTGCCAACCGCGAACAAAAGAACGCCGCTCTTCCTGCCGCCGGTTCCATGACAGACCATCTCGGATTTGCCGTATACAATTGGCTCGCGGACCTCTTCCAGTCCGTCATACACCTCGCCCCGCGGATAGCGGATTGCAATGGGATGACCGTACTTTAGGGCGAATTTGATCAGATCCGACAGCTCCCACTTGTTCTTCGGAGCCGTCACCGTCATGTTCGGAATGGAGGACAGGTAGGAAATGTCGAGAACGCCCTGATGCGTCTCACCGTCCGCTCCGACCAGTCCCGCGCGGTCCACGCAGAAAACCACCGGAAGATCCTGCATACAGACATCGTGCGCAATCTCATCATACGCGCGCTGCAGGAACGTAGAATAAACCGCAACCACAGGCTTTAGTCCGCCCGCTGCCATTCCGGCCGCAAACGTCACCGCATGCTCCTCTGCGATTCCAACGTCAAAGAACCGGTGCGGATAGATGTTATGGAAGCGCTTGAGACCCGTTCCGTCGGCCATCGCCGCGGTCACGGCAACGACCTTCTCATCCCGCTGACCCATCTTAATCATGACCGTCGAGAAAATATCTGTGTAGCTGACCTTGCTGGACTTTTTTAAAAGTCCTGACTCAATTTCAAAGGGAGCTGTTCCGTGGAATCTCGCCGGATGATTCTCCGCGGGAAGATATCCTTCTCCCTTCTTCGTGATGACATGCACCACCACGGCCTTGCGGATGTGCTTGGCCTGTTCCATGGCCGCGCGCACCGCATTCGTGTCCATTCCGTCGATCGGTCCCAGGTAGGTGATACCGAGATTCTCGAACAGCATCCCCGGAAGAAGGACGGATTTCAGCTTGTTCTTTGTCCGTCGGATTTTCTCGACAACCTCCGGGCTCTTGTCGCGAAGGGAATAGTAAACCTTGTCGCGAAGATCCAGATAGGAATTCGAGGTTCGGATCCGCTCCAGATAGCGGGACATGCCGCCCACATTCTCAGAGATCGAGCGGTTGTTGTCATTCAGTACAATGATAAAATTCGTATCCAGCCGTGCCGCGTTGTTCAGGCCCTCATAGGCAAGACCTCCCGTCAGTGCACCGTCTCCAATGACAGAGACCACCGTGTACTTTTCCCCCTGAAGGTCTCTCGCCTTGACATAGCCAAGGCCAGCCGAAATGGAGGTAGAAGCGTGTCCGACGTCAAAGGCATCGCAATCGCTCTCCCTTCTACGCGGAAAGCCCGCCATTCCGCCGTACTGGCGCAGAGTGTCGAATCCGGCCTTTCGCCCGGTCAGAAGCTTATGCGTATAGGACTGGTGGCCGACATCCCACACAATCTTATCCTCCGGAAGATTCAGGGCAAGGTGCAGGCCCATCGTCAGTTCCACAGTTCCGAGATTGCTCGCAAGATGACCGCCCGTCACGCTGACCTTTTCAATCAGAAATTGTCGGATTTCCCCGGCAAGCTCCGGATAGGCGCTCTGCGGAATCTTTTTGATATCTCCCGTATGGTTGATTTGATCCAGATAATTGCTCACGTTTCCCACAGCCTCTTCTATTTTCTTCTCGTCATCAAATGTTCCACAAGGGTCTTCAGGAAGTCATTTTCCTGGGAAAGACCGTCCATTGCAAGGAGAGCATGCTCCGTCAGCTCCTTCACCTTCCCGGCGGCCGCCTCCAGCCCGTTCATGGAGACGTACGTGGCCTTTCCCTCCAGTGCGTCCTTCCCGATGCTCTTGCCGAGCTCCTTCTGATCGCCGGTTACATCCAGGATGTCATCCTGAATCTGGAACGCAAGGCCGATATCCTCCGCGATACTCCCGAGCGCCGCCACATCCTCCTTCGGCGCGCCGGCGAGAACGGCTCCGATCTGAAAACCGGATTCAATCATGCAGGCCGTTTTTTTCTTATGAATGTAATGAAGCAGGTCCGGAGTCAGCGATTCCTGCTCGCGATCCGTCATGATGTCCGCGCACTGGCCGCCCACCATTCCGTAGATTCCTGCGTTTCCCGCCAGAATCCGGAGAGCTTCGAAGACGCGGTCCTTCTCCGACTCAGTTGCCGCGGCGTCATAGGCAGTGAGGGCCGTTTCGTAGGCATAGTTCAAAAGACCATCACCCGCAATGACCGCCATACCGTCGCCGTACACCGCCCAGGTCGTCTTCCTGCCCCGGCGGAACTCATCATTGTCCATCGCAGGCAGATCATCGTGCACAAGAGAATAGGTGTGAATCATTTCCAGTGCCGCCATGAACGGCTCCGCAAGTTCCTGCCTTGCGCCGTACATGGACGCGGTCTCCTTCAGAAACAGCGGCCGCAGACGCTTGCCGCCCGCCAGAACCGAATAATTCATTGCCTCCATGACGGTGCGTGCATAGCCTTCCTCTGTGGGAAGAAAACGGCGGATTACCTCCTCCGTCTGCTGCACCCTGCTGTCCAGCTCACTCTGAAATTCCTGATCTGTCATTCCAGCCCTCCTGTTCATTCTTCCAATCTGCTGCCTGTGCTGCTGTGGGAATACTGCGAAACTCTTTGTCATCAAAGCCCCCGCCGCACTCATTCCCGCAGCATTCTCATAATTTATGCAAAATCCTCTGTGGTTCCGTCGGCATTGAGCTTCTGTACCTTCTTCTCCACGCGGTCAATCTTCTCACTGCAGTAGCGCAGCATTCCGATTCCCTTCTCATAGTTCTCGAAGGTCTCCTCCAAAGGCGCGTCCTCCGCTTCCATTTCTTCCAGAAGCTCCCGGATCTGTCCAAACGCTTCCTCAATGGAAAGCTCTTCTCCCTTTTCGTTGACAAATTTCTTCTGTGCCACGGTCAATCTCCTCCACCTTTGTCTTCACACTTCCGTCGCGCAGCTGTACGGTGAGCGTTTCTCCCGTATGCAGCTGCCGGACAGAGATCACGTTCTTCCCGTCATCCCCCGTAACAAAGCCGTATCCGCCGGAAAGCTTGGCAACCGGCGAATCCTTCTCCAGCCTTGCCGCAAGAAGCTGCAGCTCGTGCAGCTTCTCCTTCCGGCAGTTCTCCATGGAAAGGTTCAGCCTCTCACGAAGAAGAAGCCCGCGCTTACTCTCTTCCAGCTTTGCCTGCATCGCCCGTGTCAGATTTTCTTCCAGAAGAAGGCTCCTCCGGCTCCTCTCCAGGCGCTTCTCCATATTCTGGAAAAGCTCTCTTTTCAGCTGCTCCGCTGCCATCCTCTGGGTCTGAATCCGCATACCGGGCGATCTTCTCTCCAGATCCTTTTGAAGGCGGGCTTCCTGCTCCCGGCAGTCCGAAATCTTTCGCAGCATCGCCTGCAAAAGCTTTGCCTTCTCCGAAGCCAGGTCCGCCTCAAACTGATTGTAGTCAAAAACTGCAAGCTCCGCTGCCGCCGACGGAGTCGGTGCCCGAAGGTCCGCCACATAGTCCGTGATGACCGTGTCGACCTCGTGTCCGACCGCAGAAATCACCGGTGTCTGACACTCGAACACCGCTTCCGCCACGATCTCCTCGTTAAAGGCCCACAGATCCTCCAAAGAGCCGCCGCCTCTTCCGATGATCATGACGTCCACACCTGCCCGGTCCATCGCCCGGATGCCGGAAACGATGCTCGCCGGTGCCTCATCTCCCTGCACCAGAGCCGGATACAGCAGAATCTCCACGTAGGGATTCCGCCGCCGCGCAATCTGAATGATGTCGCGGACTGCCGCTCCCGTGGGCGCAGTGACCACACCGAGTCTTCGGATATATTTCGGGATTTTCTGCTTGTACTCCTCCGCGAACATCCCCATTTCCTCGAGCTTCTTCTTCAGAAGCTCGTACCGTTCGTTCAGAAGTCCCACACCGTCCCGAATGATGTGCTCCGCATAAAGCTGATATTTTCCCTGCTTCTCGTAGGCGCGGATCTGGCCCGAAACAACCACCCCGTCGCCTTCCTTCATGGGAAAAGAAAGGCCTCCAAGACGCTTTCCCGCATACATCATGCAGGAAAGCGTACCGGAGGCATCCTTCAATGTGAAATAAATATGGCCGGAGGAATGATAGGTGCAGTTGCTCACCTCTCCTCTGACTGTGATGGAGCGCAGCAGATAGTCTTCGGAGAACATACGCGCAATATATGCATTGACCTGCCCGACCGAATAGACATTTCCGGCTGCCATTGGTTAAGCCTTTTTGGCAAAAGCCGCAAGGACTCCGTTTACAAATGAGCCGGAATTCTCCGCGCCGAATTTCTTGGCAAGCTCCACTGCCTCGGAAATTGCAACGCCGTCCGGCACCTCCTCATCCCAGAGGATCTCATACACACCGAGGCGCAGAATGGCAAGCTCCACCTTTCCCACGCGCTCCAGTGTCCAGCCGCGCATCTTCTCCGCGAGCTGCCCATCAATCTCCGGGCAACGCTCCAGTACCCGGTTCACCTTCTCCGTGATGTACTTCTTGTCCTTTTCCGTGAATTCCATGTCTCCACTCTCGAAGTACATGGCCTCCTGCCGAGGCATCTCGGAAACATCGTTAAATTCTGCTCGAAACAGGATTTTAAAAATCTGTTCGCGCTGACTGCTTCTCTTCATCGCTGCCTTTCGTACTGCCGTTTACTGCTGCTCTTCGTCTGCTGCCATCCGGATGCCTGCAATGCGCACATTGACGTCCTCTACGCGAAGTCCCGTCATGCTCTCCACAGCCTGCTTCACTCTTGACTGCACCTTGCTGCAGGTCGCCGGAATGTTATACCCATAATCCATGGTCAGGGACAGATCGGCCTTCACATTGCCGTTCTCCATCTCGACCTTCACACCCATCGACGGGCGCTTCACACCTGCCTTCTTCAGGAAGCCGTCTCCGGCATTTCCCGCAAGTCCGGCAACACCCTCTACTTCCTTCGCCGCATACGCAATGATCGCGGACACGACATCATCAGCAATTCTTACCGTGCCGATTTCTTCAGCACCGGGCTTCTTCTGAACTTCGTTTTCTGCCATTGTAATCCTCCTTCCGGCACATGATAAACTTCCATCAGTATACCAGATTCCGACTGCATTGTGAATGCGTTTTCCAACCGGTGCCGCATCCGCCACTGACTGGCAGGGCTCCCAATCAGTTCTTCGAGAACTCTTCCAGTTCCAGACCCTTGTTGCGGTCCAGAACCATCTGCGGGCTCCATGCATTGACGAACAGAAGCAGCGGCTGATCCTTCATATCCTTGACAAGCTTCATATCCGTTGTCCCGACAATCTGCTTCACGTCCACGGGGCATTTGGTGATCCAGCGGATGTTCTCATACGGCAGCATTTCCAGGCGGATCTCCACGTTGTATTCATTCTTCAGCCGAAACTCCAGAACGTCAAACTGCAGCACGCCGACAACACCCGCAATGATTTCCTCCATACCGGTGTTGTACTCCTGGAAAACCTGAATCGCGCCTTCCTGCGCGATCTGACGGATTCCCTTGACGAACTGGTCACGCTTCATCGTGTCGACCTGCCGCACTCTCGCGAAATGCTCCGGTGCGAAGGTCGGAATGCCTTCATACTTAAAATGCTGTCCGGGAAGGCAGAGGGTATCGCCGATCGAATAAATGCCCGGATCGAACACACCCATGATGTCACCTGCATAGGCCTCATCCAAGACCTTTCGTGAGCTCGCCATCAGCTGCTGCGGCTGGGAAAGACGCTGCGTCCTTCCGCTCTGCACATGGAGGACCTCCATACCTGCCTCGTACTTGCCGGAGCAAATCCGCATGAACGCCACGCGGTCGCGGTGTGCCTTGTTCATGTTCGCCTGAATCTTGAACACAAACGCGGAAAAGCCGTTGCTCACGGGGTCGACCGGCTCGCCTCCGCTGATTCTCGCAACCGGCGGAAGAGCCATCCGAAGAAAGGCCTGAAGGAAAATTTCCACACCGAAGTTCTGCAGGGCTGACCCGAAGAAGACCGGCGTCAGCTTGCCCGCGCGGATTCTGTCCAGATCAAACTCTGCTGCGGCGCCGTCCAGAAGGTCGATCTCGTCCGTCAGCTTCTCATACGCATCCTCGCCGATCTCGCCGATGACCGTGTCCTTATCCTGCAGTGAGACCTTGACCTCGCGTCCCTCCTTCGTTCCCTTCTGTGTGTCAAAATACTGGATAACCTCATTGCTCTCCCGGTCGTAAATTCCCTTGAATTCTTTACCGGAGCCAATCGGCCAGTTCACCGGACAGGTTTCCACACCGAGGTTCTTCTCGATGTCATCCAGAAGATCGAAGGTGTCCTTGGCATCGCGGTCCATCTTGTTGATGAAAGTAAAAATTGGAACATGTCTCATCGCACAGACCTTGAACAGCTTCTTCGTCTGCGCCTCAACGCCCTTGGAGCCGTCGATCACCATGACCGCCGAGTCCGCCGCCATCAGCGTGCGGTAGGTGTCCTCCGAGAAATCCTGATGCCCGGGAGTATCCAAAATATTGATGCAGCAGCCGTCGTATTCAAACTGAAGAACGGAAGAAGTGACCGAAATACCTCTCTTCTTCTCGATCTCCATCCAGTCGGAAACCGCCGTCTTCGCCGTTGCCTTGCCCTTAACCGATCCGGCCTGGTTGATGGCTCCGCCGTAGAGCAGGAATTTCTCC
>CALEFO010000078.1 GCA_937877165.1 uncultured Lachnospiraceae bacterium
GCTCCCATATTGATCCCAACAAGTGCAAGGAGTGCGGCATGTGTGCACAGGCATGTCCTTACGGCGCAATCGTACATCTCGTGCGTCCCTGCAAGAAGGCATGTCCGGTCGGTGCAATCACGTTCGATGAGTACGGCTTCTGTGAGATCGATGAGTCCAAGTGCATCAGCTGCGGACACTGCATCCACAGCTGCCCGTTCGGTGCCATTGGATCCAAGACCTATCTCACCAAGATCATTGAGCACATCAAGAACGGCGATGAGGTCTATGCAATGTGTGCGCCGGCCACCGAGGGCCAGTTCGGAGAGGACATCTCCATGGCAGCGATCCGAGAGGCTCTGAAGGAGGTTGGCTTCACCGATATGGTGGAGGTAGGACTCGGCGGTGACATGACTGCGGCCTATGAGGCGGCGGAGTGGAGCGAGGCGCTGAAGGAAGGCAAGAAGATGACCACCTCCTGCTGCCCTGCCTTCATCAACATGATGCGTAAGCACTTCCCGGAGCAGTTTAAGAACAATATGTCCAGCACCGTTTCTCCGATGTGTGCTGTTTCCCGTATGCTCAAGGCAGAGCATCCCGGCTGCATCACCGTCTTCGTCGGACCCTGCATCGCCAAGAAGAGCGAAGCAGAGGATAAGAGCGTTCCGGACAATGCGGATTATGTGGTAACCTACGGAGAGATCCGCGCGATGCTTCGTTCCAAGGGAGTTGAGGTTACGCCGGTGGAGGAAAATTATCAGGAGTCCTCCATTTATGGAAAGCGCTTTGCGACCAGCGGCGGTGTGGCGGCAGCCGTGATCGAGGTTATGAAGGAGCGGGGCGAGGATGTCTCGAACATCAAGCTCAAGAAGGTCGCAGGCGGTCAGGACTGCCGCACGGCACTCACGCTCCTGAAGGCTGGAAGACTTCCGGAAGACTTCATCGAGGGTATGGTTTGCCCCGGCGGATGCGTTGGCGGTCCGTCCCGTCATAAGACGGAAGTCGAGATCAAGAAGGCAAGAGAGGGACTTCTTGCCAAGGCGGACGGCCGTCAGGTTCTCGAGAACATCAAGAACTATCCGATGGACAAGTTCAGCATGCACCGGGACGGACACATGGACTAAGCCGTATCTGTCCGTCGTCGGAGGGTACGTCCCTGCGAACCTTCGCAGAAGCATACAGATCCATTCATTAAGGATGATTCATTAAGGATGATTCATAAAAACAGGAGACAGGTTTCGGAAAGGAAGCCAGTCTCCTGTTTTTTTATGGTGTACGTCCGATCTGCTCCCGCCGGTACTCACTGGGCGTCATATTCCGGTAGTTTCGGAAGGCCTTGGAGAAGTAGTTGTTGTCCGGATAGCCGACGCGGGCGGAAATATCGGAGATCGGAATGGAAGGGTCCTTTAGCAGCTCCTCCGCCCGTTTCATCCGTACCATGGTGAGATATTCATAGATGCCGAGCTGATACCGGGACTTGAAGAGACGGGAGAGGTATTCCTTGGAGAAGAAATACTTGTCTGCAAAATCCTGAATCCGCATGTTCTCCGAATACTGTGATTCGATGATGTCATGAATGAGGTCTACAACCTCCGATGCGGACAGCGCGGCTTCGGAGGCCTCCGGGACCGAGAAGTCCTCGTCCGGATAGCGCAAGGTCATGACGCGGCCAATCGCTTCATTCAACTCATCGGCGATCACGGGCTTCAGCAGATAGTCTGAAGCACCATAGTGGATGGCGCTCTGGGCGTACGAGAAATCGTCGTATCCGCTGATGACGATGAAGGCGGCGTGGGGATTCCTTGCGGAAGCCTGCCGCAGAAACTCGGTTCCGTCCATGACGGGCATATGCATATCCACAAAGACAAGATCCGGGTGAAGCTCCGACAAAAGCGCAAGAGCCTCTTTTCCGTCGGAGGCATAGAGTGGCGGTTCAAGGTGCCATTTCGCCCACTGTCCGAGCTTGCTGATCGCAATGCGGACCGGTTTCTCATCGTCAACAATCAGTACCTTATGCATGAAAATCACCTCTTTTTTGCCGATTCCATGAATGTCTGTTCCGATTCGCACCAGGAGTTTGGCTGCAGCAGGAGTGTGACGCAGGTGAAATGATCTTCGCTTCTGCAGCTGCTCTCAATCTGGATATCCGCCCGGTTGTCGTACATGATTTTCAGACGGCTGTATAGGTTGAGAAGTCCGATTCCGGAAGAAAGAAGAGACTTTCCCGGAGAGGAGCGCTCGGATGTTAAGGTGGAAGGGGATCCGGCGGTGTCGCCGGGGCGGTAGGAGCTGAGCTGCCCGAGAACCTCTCGCAGGCGGTCCGGACTCATTCCGGCCCCGTCGTCGCGGACGCGGATGACCAGGGTGTCTGCCTGCCGGAAAACATCAATTTCCAGATGCAGCTGGCTGATATCACCGGTCAGGCCGTATTTGATGGAGTTCTCCACGATGAGCTGGAGACTGCATTTGGGAACCAGAAGGGTTAGGAGAGCATGGTCGATCCGACGGGTCACCTGGAGACGTTCGTCCATGCGCAGCTTCTGAAGCTCTATGTAGTTGTCTGTGAAGCGGAGCTCCTGCAGGAGGGAAACCTCGTTGGAGCCGTTAATGGAATAACGCATATTGGAGGCAAGACGCGTAATCATATCGTAGAGTCTTGGTTCGTCGTTCATGAGCGCCTCGGAGCCGATGGCCTGGAGCGTGTTGTAGAGAAAATGAGGATTCACCTGGGCCTCCAGTGCCTCGATTCTTGCGTTTTTCTCATTCAAGGAAGCAATCAGGTTGTCATTGACCAGCCGGTTGATATGCTCCGACATGTCGTTGAAGGAACGGCCGAGCTCCGATGTTTCCCGGCACCTCCCGATGCTGATCTTTGGATACTGACCGGAACCGACCTGCCCCTGAAAACCGGCGAGAGCGGACAGCGGGGCCGTCAGATACCGGATGAGCAGGAAGGACAGAAGAAGCGCAATCAGAAGGAAAGCGAGACCCTGCAGGAAGGAAAAAAGCTGGATGCCATGGAGCTCTTCTGTGATAGAGGAGAGCGGCGTCAGTGCCGCGAGGGCCATGCCGGAGGAAGCATCCGATCCGGAGACGAGAAGATATTTTACCCCGGAAACAGTGAGAATACTGCCGCTTTCGGAGTCTGCAGAGGAAAGAATTTTCGAAGGAAGAGCCTGTTCGAGGTCTTCCCGTATTCCACCCTGCGCATTGGTATAGAGAAGCTGGCCGTCCTGATTGAACAGAGCGATGAGCTGCCCGTCAAAGCCGGAGGACATGATGCTCTTATTGACGTCGATGGTGACAAGCGCGATGGGCTTTCCGTCGCTGATCCGGATGATCGTGTGAGAAAAGGAAAGAAGGGCGTCTGTATTGCCGGACGGAAAGACCGCATAGTGCAGCGGAGCAAGAAGACACTCCTGATAAGCAGGATCGTCCGGGGAAAATTCCTCCCGGGAGGTCTTCATGCGTTGATCGGAGGCGGAGCGGCCGATCCGGAGATTCTGATGAAACATGGAGATCTGGTAGGAGAGAAGATCTGTTCGTGAGTAGAAGTACAGCCCGACCTTCTTCTGGAGCTCACTGATCCGGGACTCATCAAGGGAACGGGAGCTTAAAAGGTCGTTGTAGAATTCGGAGTCATAGACCGGCAGCACACAGAAATCGGAGAGCTCCGAGAAATACTGATCCAGATTCTGGAGCTTCAGCCGGATGAGCTGGGAGGTGGCCTCGTTCTGACGCCGGATGGCATTGTCGGTTCCCCAGCGGTAATTGGAATAGGAAAGAAGAAGCGTCAGAATCAGAAGAAGTGCTGCCATCAGGAGCGTAAAGGTAAGCCACAAGGGCGAGCGGTTCATCATGGATCGGATTCTGGACCGGAGCGCCTGTAAAGTATGAAGTTGTTTTTTTGTTAAAACGCTCATGTGAACGATTTTATACCTTTAAAAGATGACAGGCAAATAAATTAAGAAGCAGGATGTGTAATGTGACGACAAAATAAAAAATAACGGCACATAATATGTCATTATTTTACAGCATTGAGATCATGATTTTCCATTCATCCGTCAGAGTGACTGATTTAAAATACATGCAGACTGAAAGAAGAACCGGAGGACGCAGCAGGGATTCTTCCGGAAAAGCCGCCGGAAAGCTTTTGCGGCCAAAGAAAGTCAGAGGGGAGGATCAGATGGAAATATCGAAACGAAAGCGCAAGGAACGAAGAGAGAACTTCCTCTTCACCATTCCTTCCGTCATTTTGGTAGTAATGATGATGTACATTCCCTTTGTGATGAGCGGATTTTATTCGCTGACACAGTGGAACGGCATCGCCAAGGATCCGGTTTTTATCGGACTGGAGAACTTTAAGACCATTTTCTCGGGAAGCTCGGACTTCCTGCCGGCACTGTGGTTCACCATCCGGTACACGGTTTTGTTCGTGATTTTCTCGAATGTCATCGCACTGGCACTTGCCGTCGCACTGACGAAGAAATTTCGGCTTGCGAATGTCTACCGCGGACTGTTCTTCATTCCTTACATCATGAGTATGACGGTGGTCGGCTTTATCTGGAAGTTCATTTTCACCTCCGGATTTAAGTCTTTGTACGCAGCAACCGGGTGGGGGCTCTGGAATCTTTCCTGGCTGGGAGATCCGAACATCGTGTTCTTCTCCATCGTGCTGGTAGGGGTCTGGCAGTCACTTGGTTTCTACATTGTGCTGTATATCGCCGGACTTCAGGCAGTGCCGACGGATGTTCTGGAAGCCGCCTATGTGGACGGCGCCGGCAAGACACAGACGTTTTTCCGTGTGACGCTCCCGCTCCTTGGACCTTCTATGACAACGTGCGTGTTTATGTCGCTCACCAACGGACTGAAGGTCTTCGATATCATCCTGGCCCTGACCAAGGGCGGACCCGGAAAGGCAAGCTACAGCGCAACGCTTCAGATTTACAATGAGGCCTTCACCAATAACAACTTCGGCCTCGGCTCCGCAGAAGCAATTCTCTACTTCCTGTTCGTGCTGGTGATCACGCAGCTGGTGCTGAAGGGAATGAGCCGGAAGGAGGTGGATCTGTGATGACGCGTCATAGCAGAAGAATTCTTGGGAAAACAGTCCTGATCGTCATTCTGACCGCGGCGGCTCTTTTGTACATCTACCCGGTGTTCCTGATGTTCGTCAACTCCTTCAAGCCATTCGGAGAAGTGATTGCGGATCCGATCGCCTTGCCGAAGGAGCCGACGCTGGAGAACTACACGTATGTGGCAGAGAAGATCCATTATTTCAAACTCCTTGGCAACAACGTGATGATTACGGGGATCGGTATTGTCGGAATCCTGTTTTTCTCCTCACTTGCAGCGTATATCTGCGACCGGAGAAAGACGAAATACACAGGATTTGTTTATACGCTTCTGATTACGCCGATGCTGATTCCGTTCCAGACGATCATGATTACTCTCCTGAAGGCAATGAGCGTGATTCACCTGTCCGGATCGCGTGTTGGCCTTGGCATTCAGTACTGGGGCTTTGGTATCCCGATGGCTGTCTTCATCTTTTACAACTTTATGAAGACAATTCCGAAGGAGCTGGACGAGAGCGCGCAGATTGACGGAGCGTCCACGATGCGGACCTTCGTCTCGGTGATTTTCCCACTTTTGAAATCCGTGACGGTGACGGTGCTGGTTCTGGATGTCATGTGGATCTGGAATGACTTCCTGCT
>CALEFO010000079.1 GCA_937877165.1 uncultured Lachnospiraceae bacterium
TGAGCAGCATGACCAGACGGTCGATGCCGTAGCCGATGCCTCCGGTCGGCGGCATACCGATCTCCATCGCATGCAGGAAGTCCTCATCTGTGTGGTTTGCTTCCTCATCGCCTGCTGCCGCAAGCGCATCCTGCGCTGCAAAACGCTCTCTCTGATCAATCGGGTCGTTCAGCTCGGAATAGGCATTGCACATCTCCCAGCCGTTGATGTACAGCTCGAAACGTTCCACCTTGGAAGGATCCGAGGGCTTCTTCTTCGTCAGTGGACTGATTTCCACCGGATGGTCCATAATGAAGGTCGGCTGTATCATCTTGTCCTCGCAGAACTCATCGAAGAAAAGATTGACGATATCGCCCTTCTTGTGGCGCTCCTCGTACTCAATGTGACGTTCGTCGGCGAGCTTCTTCGCCTCCTCGTCCGTCAGAACCTGATCGAAGTCGATGCCGGTTTCTTCCTTGATTGCTTCCACCATAGTAAGTCTCCGGAACGGCTTCCCGAGATCAATCTGCTTGTCACCATAGGTAATCGTAGTCGAACCGCAGACCTTCTGGGCCAGATCGCGGAACATTGCCTCGGTCAGATCCATCATGCCATTGTAATCGGTATAGGCCTGATAGAGTTCCATCAGCGTAAATTCCGGATTGTGACGGGTATCTACTCCTTCATTGCGGAACACGCGGCCGATCTCATAGACACGCTCCAAGCCGCCGACAATCAGTCTCTTCAGGTACAGCTCCAGAGAGATGCGGAGCTTCACATCCTCATCCAGTGCATTGTAATGGGTGACGAACGGTCTTGCCGCAGCACCGCCTGCATTGGATACCAGCATCGGAGTCTCAACCTCCATGAAATCGCGTTCGCCAAGGAATCGGCGGATTTCCTTGATGATCTCACTTCTCTTCTTGAAGGTCTCACGGACATCCTCATTCATAATGAGATCCACATACCTCTGACGGTAACGGATGTCTGTGTCCTGCAGGCCATGGAATTTCTCCGGAAGGGGCTCCAGGGACTTGGACAGAAGAACCAGTTCCTTCGCGTGAACTGAGATCTCTCCGGTTCTCGTGCGGAACGGGAAGCCCTTGACACCAATGATGTCGCCGATGTCCAGGTGCTTGAAATCTGCGTAAGCCTCGTCGCCGAGATCATTGCGGGACACATAGATCTGGATTCTTCCGTCGCGGTCCTGCAGATTGGCAAAGGAGGCCTTGCCCATGACGCGCTTGAACAGCATACGCCCTGCAATGGAAACCGTCACCGGCTCCTTAACGTAGTTACCTTCCTCATCCAGCTCTCCTGCAAGCTCGTCAAAATGATCCAGAATCTCCTTCGTGTGATGAGTCTGGTCGTATTTCGTAATACGGAACGGATCCTTTCCTTCGGCCTGGAGCTGAGCCAGCTTCTCTCTTCTTACCTTCTCCAGCTGGCTGATGTCCTGCTGAGGCGCACTCTGATTCTTCTGATTCTCTGCCATATCTTTCATCACTTTCTATTCTGAAATGCAACGGTTCACCATCTGCCGATCTCCGCAGGGAAATTCGAAATGTGCTGAATCGTTACTCTGAAATTTCTTATTTATACCCCGGAAATTCCTGATCCGGATTCCGGATGTCCCGGACAGCGGTTTTAATCGTTATCTCTCGAAATGGAGAGAACCTTGTAGGACATTGCTCCCGCCATGGTCTCCACCTTCACCACATCGCCAACCCTGGCTCCCATCAGCGCCTTGCCGACCGGAGATTCGTTGGAAATCTTGTTCTCCAGGCTGTTGGCCTCTGTGGAGCCGACGATGCTGTAGTCAAGATCCTCATCAAACTCCAGATCATGGACCTTCACCTTGCAGCCCACGCTGATGCGGTCCAATGCGATGTCCTCATCCGTGACAACTTCCACGTTCTTAAGGATCTTCTCGAGTTCCTCGATTCTTGCCTCAATGTCCCGCTGTTCATCCTTGGCTGCGTCGTACTCGGCGTTCTCGGACAGATCACCCTGCTCCATCGCTTCCTTGATCTTCTGGGCAACCTCCTGACGGCGCTCCACCTTCAGATTGTGAAGCTCATCCTCGTATTTCTTAAGACCCGCGTACGTTAAAATGTTCTTTTTCTCTTCCATGGCTGTATCGTTCCTGACCTTTCCTCTTGGTGCAGCGGCGATCTTCCCTGCGGCACTCCTGCTCCTGCATGCACGGATTCCGAAGCTCCTGCGCAAACGGATCCGTCGGCAGAACTACCTCTGCCAAAAACAGAAGAGAGCACAAAAGTACCGGCCGCGGAGTTCTCATCCGCGGCAGGTCTGAAAGTCCTGCAATTTCTGCAAAAATCCCATCAAAACAGGCTCTCGCAGATAATATCGGACTGCATTATACCCAGATTCGTCTTGACTGTCAAACCTGTCAGAGGTTTTCTCCATTTCCCAGACAGCTGTGCCTCTCCGTTCCTGCAGGCCATCCGTTCTTCCGTTTCTGTCTGCGTGCAGGCCTCGCACCCACCGTTTCTGACAGGCAGTTGTTCGCATGTACCGGATCCGGAATGTTACAATCCGGCTACACGTAGGGAAACTCCCTGCGCAGCATTTCTTCCAGCTCCGCGAAGCTTGCCATCGTATTGATCTTCACCCGAAGCTTTGCCGCTCCCGGAAATCCCTGCAGATACCAGGCCGCATGATGACGCATCTCCTGAATACCGATGCGCTCCCCCTTGATTTCCTTCATCAGCTGCGCATGACGCAGGATCATCTGGATCACCTCGCGGTGGCCGGGACGCTCCATCTCCTCTCCCGTCTCCAGATAATGATTCACTTCCCGGAAAATCCATGGGTTTCCCTCCGCGGCACGCCCGATCATCACGGCAGTGCACCCGGTTTCGTCCAGCATTCTTCTGGCGGACGGACCGTCCGTCACGTCCCCGTTTCCGACAACCGGAATCGAGACAGCCTGCACGACTTCACTGATTCTGCTCCAGTCCGCCTCTCCCGCATACATCTGCGGTCTCGTGCGGCCATGCACAGCGATCATGGAGGCGCCGCCCGCCTCCGCGGCCTTCGCACACTCCACCACGTTCTGATGGGCATGGTCGAACCCGGTCCGCATTTTGACGGTCACCGGGCGTGAGGTGTGTTGCACACACGCCGCCACAATTTTCTCGATAAGAGCCGGATCCTTCATGAGAGCCGAGCCCTCCTGATTATTCACAATCTTCGGAACAGGGCAGCCCATGTTGATGTCCAGAATGTCGAACGGCTCCTCTTCAATCATCTCCGCAGCCTGCGCCATGATCTCCGGTTCATGGCCGAAGAGCTGCAGCGAAACCGGCTGCTCCTTCGGATCCGTTTTCATCAGCTCCGCCGTCTTATAATTATGAAATGTAATGGCCTTCGCACTGATCATCTCCATGACTACAAGCCCGGCTCCCTGCTCCCTGCACAGAAGCCGGAAGGGCAGATCCGTCACTCCAGCCATGGGACCCAGCACCGTCTGATTCGGGATCACAACATCCCGGATTTTCCACTCCATCTTAATGGCTTCATCCTTTCTTACATCTGTATACAGAGTGCCGCCAAACGGCAGCCGACACATCAGTACCGATGCTGCGGCTACTCTTCTTCATAATCTTCCAGAAGATCCGCCGGATTCTGATGCAGGAAGGTCACCTTGTAATAAATTTCCAGAGACTGGAATATCTCCTGCTTCTGTCTGCGAAGCTTCTTAATAAGAAGAGCACTTCCGATCTCATCATAGAGAAGGTCCCCTTCCTCCGCGCGCGTATCCATTACAACATCGCCGCCCGGTGTAAATCCGATCGTGAAAATACCTCCGATCTCTTCGGTGAACAGCACGCACATGATCTGAAGCTCCTCCCGCACATTTTCCGGAAGCTTTTCAAATTTCGGATTAAAATAGTACTTCTTGTCGTAGGCATTGGATCCGCACAAAACAATGCGGTAATTTTCTTCCTGTTCCAAAATTCTCTCCTGTTTTTCTCTTGATGCTGCCGGGCAGTGTTATTCCGAATTCTGCTCTGATCGGTGAACATTCTGCATACGCCCCCGGATGGCCCCTGTCTTTTGCAGCTGCTTCAACAGTTTTCCTTCCCGGCCCCGCTATACGTATCCCATCACGCCGCGGACGGAAATTTCTCCGGTTCCGATCCTGCGGTCTTCGCTGCCATCATCCGGAGTTACCACCAGCTCTCCGCCAGAGGTCACTGCCTTCGCAATACCGGTGAATTCCCCCTTGGGATCCAGAATCCGGACCTTCCGCCCGATGTTCACAAGGGCACTGCTGTAGCGCTCCCGGAGCGGCTCCAGCGATCCTGCCGAAAGGTACGCTTCGTAGTCCGGCTCGAAATGATTCCAGCAGCCCGCCGCGATCTCTGCACGGTTTACTTTTTCCCCAGTCGCAAGATACAGCGTTGTCGCCGTTTCCTCCAGCTCCGGGTCTACGGACTCCAGATTCAGATTCAGACCGATTCCGATTGTGACGTCCCGGATTTCCGTATCCTCCAGACGCATCTCCGTAAGAATTCCCACGAATTTCTTGTACGGACCGCCGTCCACCGAAACCACAAGGTCATTCGGCCACTTGATGCCGAACCGAATCCTCTCCGGAAAATGCAGATCCTGCAGCATCTCATAGGTTGCAAGCGCCATGATCAGGGTCATCATCGGCGCCTCCGATACCGGAATCTGCGGGCGCAGAAGAATGCTCATATAGACATTCTTCCCAGCCGGAGAAAGCCAGGTTCTTCCGCGCCTTCCCTTTCCCGCTGTCTGATGCGAGGCAACCGCAAGCGTCCCCTGCGCCGCCCCCTCGTCTGCCATGTGCATGATGTCGTCGTTGGTGGACCCGGTCTCCTTCTCATAGATCACGGGATGCCCCGCCCAAACGGTTGTGAGCCTTTTCTCAATTTCCGCCTGGTTCAGAATATCCCTTTCCTGATCAGGAACAAGGCGGTAGCCTTTGTTGGTCACCGCCTCAATCTCATAGCCCTCTTCCTTCAGTTTGCCAATTGCCTTCCACACCGCGGTGCGGGACACTCCGAGAAGATTGCTCAGCTCCTGCCCGGAGAGAAATCCGTCCGCCTCAGACAGGGCCTGTAAAATTCGATTCTTCATATCTTCCATTCTTCTGCAGGGACCTTTGCAGCCGTCCTTTCTGCAGTTTTGCAGAGCTTTTCTTACGGCTTACATCTCATATCCAAGCGTTGCAGCCATAACCGCCTTGATGGTATGCATGCGGTTTTCCGCCTCCTGGAACACTACGGAGCGTTCGGACTCAAATACCTCATCCGTCACTTCCATCTCTGTCAGGCCGTACTTTTCATAAATTTTCTCGCCAATGCCCGTCTTGCGGTCATGGAAAGCAGGAAGGCAGTGCATGAATACACAGTCACTGCTGCCAAGCTTCATCAGCTCAGAAGTAATCCGGTACGGAGTCAGGTCGTGGATCCGTTCCTCCCACACTTCATCCGGCTCTCCCATGGATACCCATACATCTGTATAGAAGACATCCGCACCTTCTGCAGCCTTCTTCGCATCCTCCGTCAGCGTAATGCTGCCGCCGCTCTCCCTGGCAAGCTCCGTGCAGGTCTTCACCAGCTCCGGATCCGGAAAATATTTCTTGTTGGAGCACAGGGTCACATGCATGCCGACCTTCGCCCCCAGCACCATCAGAGAATTGCCGGTGTTGTAACGCGCATCGCCAAAATAGGACAGGCGGATTCCCTGCACTCTTCCGAAATGCTCGCGGATGGTCAGAAGATCTGCCAGCATCTGCGTCGGATGAAATTCATTCGTCAAGCCGTTCCAGACCGGAACCTTTGCGTATTTTGCAAGCTCCTCGACAATCTCCTGTCCGAAGCCGCGGTACTCAATGCCATCGAACATACCGGACAGCACTCTTGCCGTGTCTGCAATGGATTCCTTCTTACCGATCTGGGATCCGGAGGGATCCAGGTACGTGGTTCCCATGCCAAGATCATGTGCCGCCACCTCAAATGCGCAGCGTGTTCTCGTGCTCGTCTTCTCGAAGATCAGCGCGACATTTCTTCCACGAAGCTGATCCACCGGCTCGCCCTTTTGTTTTTTCTCCTTGAAATAAGCCGCCAGATCAACCAGCCGCCCGATTTCCAATCCGGAATAATCCAGAAGCTTCAGAAAATCTCTTCCTTTAAAATTCTCGTTCATCGTTTGTCCCTTCGTCCGTCATTCTGATTCGTCCGGCAGGGAGGATGGCCTCACTCATCCTCGTGTGCCGCACCATACTCCACTTCTTCGTTGATTGCCTGCGTCGCCGCTGCCGCCTCACGGCCGCCCGCACTGGTTTCCGGCTTGATGCAGGGATCCTGCTCCGGCGCAGGCTTTTTCTTTGCAGACTTGTCAATCTTCTCGGCGTCGCCGATTCCAAGTGCCTCGCCTGCAAGCCCCAGCGAAGATACCATCCCTGCAATATCGGAGGGCATGTAGATCTTCGTTGCTCTTCCGTCCGAAACCTCCTTCAGCGCCTCAATTCCCTTCAGGCGCAGAACTGATTCCGACACGTTCGCATTCTTAAGGGCTTCCAGACCTTCCGCCTCTGCCTGATAAACCAGCTCGATGGATTTCGCCTTGCCCTCCGCCAGGGCGATCTGCGCATCACGCTCCGCCTCTGCCGCAAGGATCTTCGCCTTCTTGTCACCTTCCGCGCGGGAAACAACTGCCTCCTGATGTGCCTGCGCCTCCAGCACGGTCTGGCGGCGCTCACGCTCTGCGCGCATCTGCTTCGTCATGACCTCCTCGATCTCCTTCGGAGGCTGAATATTCTTGATTTCCACGCGGGTCACTTTGATGCCCCACTGGTCCGTCGCATCGTCCAGAATCACCTGCATCTTGCCATTGATGGTCTCACGGCTTGTCAGAGTCTGGTCCAGCTCCATCTCACCGATGATGTTGCGCAGCGTCGTCGCGGACAGATTCTGAAGACCCGCAATCGGATTCTCCACACCGTAGGTATACAGATTCGGATCGAAAACCTTCATGAATACAACGGAGTCAATCTGCATGGTCACGTTGTCCTTCGTGATGACCGGCTGCGGCGGGAAATCCAGCACCTGTTCCTTCAGGCTGATGGTCTTCGCCACTCTCTCCAGGAACGGAGTCTTCACATGAAGTCCCGCCTGCCAGGATGTCTTGTAGCGTCCCAGATGCTCAATGACATAGACATATCCCTGCGGAACAATCCGGATATTCACACAGATCAGAATCAGCGCAACGATGATCAGCAAAACAATCAGTACAATCATGGTGTCCCCCTTCTGCCGCAGTTTTTCTGCGGCCTGCGCGAAAACTCCCCTTCCGGATCTTCGCTTCCACGGTGCTTTCCCGGCAGCTTCACTTTATGCCGTACAAGATATTATACCATCTTCTCTTTTTGTTTCGGATTCCTGCCTGTTCTTTTCCGTCGAAGCTCTGTCTGCAGACAGCTCTTATAAAATTACAGTTTCTTCGATTTCTCAATGCAGGCATCAATGGCATCCATGACAGCCGCCCGGAATCCGTCCTTTTCCAGTGCTTCCAGGCCCTCGATGGTGGTTCCGCCCGGCGAGCAGACCATATCCTTCAGCTCTCCCGGGTGCTTTCCGGTCTCGAGAAGCAGCTTCGCGCTTCCCAGAAGCGTCTGCGCGGCAAAGCGGTACGCCTGCTTGCGCGGCATTCCTCCCTTGACGCCGGCATCCGCCAGTGCCTCCATGAACATAAACGCATAGGCAGGAGATGCTCCACTGACAGCTCCCACCGTATCCATCAGATTCTCGTTCACCACCTCCGCAAGTCCGAAACTGGAGATGATCTGAAGAACCTCTTTCAGCTCCTCGTCTGTCACCGCCGAGTTCCGGCAGACTGCAGAGCACCCCTCCTGCACCAAGGCCGGCGTATTCGGCATGCAGCGGATGATCTTCACCGGGTGCTCGAACTGCTCTGAGAGCCACTTCGTTGTTTTGCCCGCAGCAACGGATAAAACCAGCTTGTCCTCCCCCACAGCATCACGGATTTCTTCAATGACCACCGGGAGAATCACCGGCTTCACCGCCAGAACGATCAGATCCGACCGCCGCGCAATCTCCTTATTGGAACGCTCCGTGCGGATTCCGAATTGATCCGCTGCTGCGTCCATGGTCTCCTGCGTTGCCGCAGAACCCACAATATCCTCCGGCTTCACCAGTTCATTTTTCAAAATCCCGCCGATGATTGCCTTTGCCATGTTGCCAAGTCCGATAAAACCAATTGTCTGTATTGTCATTCTGCAGTCCTTTCTTTTTTGTTCTTCCAGGCGCCATCAGCTGCTTCCGAGTGCCGCGAGGGGAAATCCGCGAAGGCGGTTTCTCCGACGCCGGAGTTGGCACACTGCGTGTGCTCACTCCAAGCAGGAGGAAGCAGCA
>CALEFO010000080.1 GCA_937877165.1 uncultured Lachnospiraceae bacterium
GTCGGAACTTTGACATCAATATAGGACAAGATATGTAAAAAATCAAACAAAGCTGCGCAGAATATGTGTGGATTCTCAGAACTGTTTTTCCTAAAATCTTATCGAACCGCGGAAGAACGGTTTTCGGTGCAGAAATATGTCGGAAAGAACTTCCGCGGATGCGCATGCTGCGCAGAAATCGTGTTGTTTTTGCCTGAGGCAAACCGCGGGTATCGGACAACGTTCCGGGATACGAAACGAAAGCAGCGGAATCAGGCACGAAGAGATAAAAGGGAGAGCGAGATGAAGGTATGTTACAAAGCCGGAGCAGTGACGGCGAAGGGAAACTATTACTCCATCGAGGCCGATGCAGTGGAGATCCGTCTGTGGCTTCTGACAGATGACATTCTGCGGATCCGTGCGGGATTCGACGGAGACTGGGATGAGGCTTCCTACAGCCTGACGATGACGGCATGGGATTCGAGAACCGATGACCTGATGAAGGATTATCGGAAACGGGTAGAGACGGCACCGTCCACGCTGACTGACGGCGCGGATAAAGCTGTCATCCGGGGAAGAAAGCTTCGCGTGGAGATCGAGAAGGATCCATTCCGTATTTGCGTCTATGATGCGGACGGAACGCAGATCCATGCGGATATTCCGGATCTTGCATACCGCGAGGATTCTAATAAAAGGCGTCTTCATTCCAGCCAGATCGAGGCGGAGGACTGCTTCTACGGCTTCGGTGAGAAATCTGGAGAGATCAACAAGGCGGAGAAATTTATGAACATGGCACCGGGCGATGCCATGGGCTACAATCCGGCCGAGACCGATTCTCTGTACAAGCACGTTCCCTTCTATATCAAGCTGCAGGGACAGTCGAAGAAGGCGGTCGGTTACTTCTATCATACGACTTCCGAGTGCACCTTCAATATGGGGCGGGAGAAGCGCAACTACTGGCACCGCTACTCCACCTTCTGCGCAGATGCCGGAGACCTTGATTTGTTCCTGATTGCGGGGCCGTCCATCCGCGATGTTGTGGAGCGTTATACAGATCTGACAGGTAAATCCGTGATGCTTCCCAAGGTGGCACTCGGGTATCTGGGATCTTCCATGTACTATCCGGAGCTTCCGAAGGATTCGGATGATGCAGTTCTGGACTTCATCGACACAACCCGGGAAGAGGATATTCCGGCGGACGGCTTCCAGCTTTCCTCCGGCTACTGTGCGGTGGAAACGAAGGAAGGCATCAAGAGATGCACCTTCACCTGGAACTACGACCGCTTTAAGGATCCGGCGGACTGGTTTGCCCAGATGAAGAAGAGGGGAATCATTGTTTCCCCGAACATCAAGCCTGGTATGCTCCTGGTTCATCCACTCCTTCAGGAGATGGAGGACAAGGACATGTTCGTAAAGGACAGCACCGAGGACAAGCCCGGTGTCGGAACCTGGTGGGGAGGCAAAGGATATTTTGTTGACTTCACGAAGGAGTCCACAAGAAAGCACTGGAAAGAGTACATTACCGAGAATCTTCTGAAGTACGGCTGCGAGTCGATCTGGAATGACAACTGCGAGTACGATTCCATGGTGGACAAGGACTGCCGTGTCTATTACGAGGGAAAGGGCAGCACGATCGGCACGATGAAGCCGGTGATGAGCAACCTCATGTGTCAGCTCTCCAACGAGGCGATCACGGAGTACAATCCAAACGTCCGTCCGTTCTCGGTCTGCCGCTCCGGCCATGCCGGCATCCAGCGCTAC
>CALEFO010000081.1 GCA_937877165.1 uncultured Lachnospiraceae bacterium
AAGTGACATATCAATGTCACTTTCAAGCTTATTCCTTTTGATTTTCTCCCCGCCGCTCTCACACAATGTGCCGCCTTCGGGTTTGCTATATACTTCCGATCGGATTCAGCGACTGCAGCGTTAAATCCCTGCTCTCTGAATTCCTGCCTTCATCAGCTCCAGAAACCGCGCCGTATCATCCTTCAGATAGAGATACCCGCACAGGGTCTCCAGCGCCGTCGCCTTCAGGTATTCCTCCAGCGTTGCGTTCTTCGCATGATGATAGGGGTTGGAGTTTCGCCCCCGCCGATAAATTCTGGCTTCCTCTTCGGTTAGAAGCTCCTGGATGGCGTCACCGATCCTTGCCTGCGCCTGTGCCGACACATATTTTCTTGTGTCATTGTGAAGCTTCTCCGCCTGCCGGTTTCCTTTGGAGATCGCCATGGTCCGCACGATCAGCGAATAAACGCCGTCTCCCAGGAAGGCAAGACTCAGCGGCGAATACGTCCGGATATCCACTTCCTTCTGCGGAAATGCCTCCAGGACCTCTTCTCTCAGGCTTTTTTCCATTTCACGCCCTCTCGGGTATCTTCCAATACAATTCCCTTTGCCTTCAGCTCATCCCGGATGGCATCCGCGCGGGCAAAATCCTTCGCCTTTCTTGCGTCCTGGCGCTCCTTGATCATCTCTTCCACCCAGGCCGCTTCGTCGTCCGAGGTACCGTTCTCACGCTCCGCAATAAGGCCGAGAACCCCGCACAGCTCGTTCAGTTCCTTCTTCAGGCTCTTAAGGAAAGCCGCAGAGGACTGCTCGGAGGTCTTCGTGTTGATCACCTTCACGAGATCAAAAATCCCGGCCAAGGCATCCGCCGTGTTGAAGTCATCGTCCATTGCCTTCTCAAACTCACTGCGGCAGCTTTCCGCCTCCGCAAGAGCCTTCTTCTCCTCTTCGGAAACGTCCTTCGCCGCAGAGCCTTCTGCCTTTTTCGCATTTGCAAGGCGGAAATTCAGATTCTCCATGCAGGTCACGATTCTCTCGTAGGAGGCCTTTGCCGACTCCATCAGCTCCGCGGAGAAATTCAAAGGGCTGCGATAGTGTGCGCTCAGCATGAGATACCTGAGAACCTGCGGATCATACTGCGCATCAATGTCGCGGACTGTCTTGAAATTGCCGAGCGACTTGGACATCTTGTGATTGTCGATATTCAGGAATGCATTGTGCATCCAGTAGTGCACAAACGTCTTTCCGTTGGCACACTCCGACTGTGCAATTTCATTCTCATGATGCGGGAAGATCAGATCCTCGCCGCCCGCATGGATGTCAATGGTCTCTCCCAGATACTTTCTGGACATCACCGAGCACTCAATGTGCCAGCCGGGACGTCCCTTGCACCACGGAGAATCCCAATACGGCTCACCCGGCTTCATCGGCTTCCAGAGAACAAAGTCCAGAGGGTCTTTCTTCTGGTCCTCGCCGGACACAGCGATGCCTCGCATATTGAACTGCAGGTCATCCAGATTCTTGTGGGAGAGCTTCCCGTAATCGGGGTCCTGACGGACGGAGAAATAAACCGTTCCGTCACTGACCACATAGGCAAAGCCCTTGTCGATCAGGGTCTGGATCATCGCGATCATGCCGTCAATTTCCTGCGTCGCCTGCGGGTGGGTCGTTGCGGGCTTCACATTCAGGTCCGCCATGTCCTTCTTGCATTCCTTGATGTAACGCTCGGAAATGACCGAGGAATCCACTCCCTCCTCGTTGGCCTTTTTGATGATCTTGTCATCCACATCCGTGAAGTTGGAGACGTAATTGACCTGATAGCCCTTGTACTCAAAGTACCGGCGGACGGTATCGAACACGATCATCGGTCTTGCGTTTCCGATGTGAATCAGGTTGTACACCGTCGGGCCACAGACATACATGCTGACCTTTCCCTCTTCGATCGGCTTGAACTCCTCCAGCCGCTTGGACTCGGTATTGTAAATTTCGATTGCCATAGCATTTTCTCCTGTATCCTGTAAATACGTTTCCGCTCCTGTGACTTATGCCTTTTTCAACTCCCGAAGCTCTCTTTGGCATTCCTCCATTTCCTTCTGGAGCTTATCCCGCTCTTCGAGGAGCTTTCGTCTCTGCGCCTTCTCCTCGCGGAGCTCGTCCTGAATGCTAAGAAGCTGATTGGTCAGCGCCGTCTGTCCGCGGTTTAAGCATTCAATGTCGGTACGGACGGGATCCGGGAAATGGATCTGATCCAGCTCGCTGCAGCCATCCAGCGCCGCACCCTCCTGGAACATCTTGACAACCCTTCCGGGAATGCCGACCACCGTACAGTTCGCAGGGACCTCCTGCAGAACAACGCTTCCCGCCGCGATCCGGCAGTTGTCGCCAATCTTGAACGAGCCGAGTACCTTCGCCCCTGCGCCGACCAGTACATTGTTGCCAAGCGTCGGATGACGTTTCCCCTGCTCCTTTCCGGTGCCTCCTAAGGTAACGCCCTGATACAGGGTACAGTTGTCGCCGATAATCGTTGTCTCTCCAATGACAACGCCGGTCCCATGGTCAATGAACAGTCCCTTTCCGATCTGCGCTCCCGGATGAATTTCAATTCTCGTCTTTTTCGCACTCCGCTGCGAAATCCAGCGGGCGCGGAAATAGTGTCCCTTTTCGTACTGTTTATGCGCTCTGCGGTATGACAGGATTGCCCAAAAGCTCGGATACAGCAAAACCTCCCAGACGCTGTGCAGCGCCGGGTCCCGGTCCTGTATGATTGCGATTTCTTCTTTGATTGTCTGAATCATCCCCATAGAGGGTGCACTTCCTTACTCTGAAATTTGATTTCCGTTCAACTGTGCATCGGACAGTTTCCGCAGCCGCCTTGGGACGCATCCATATTGAGCGCCACCTGCTGGGATACCAGGTCTCTCGGAGAGGTCAGAAGGCACACCGCCTGCGAGGAAATTCCCTCTCCCCGCCCGGTAAAGCCCAGATGCTCCTCCGTCGTTGCCTTCACGCTGACCTGATCGGGCTCGAGCCCCAGGGCCCCCGCGATGTTCTCCCGCATCCTGTCAATGTGCGGCCGCATCTTCGGTGCCTGTGCGATGATCGTCGCGTCGATTTTCTCGATGAGGAACCCGTGTTCTGCAAGGATTTCTCCCACACGTTTCATCAGCTTCAGCGAATCAGCCCCCTCCCACTCGGGATCTGTATCCGGAAACCACTTGCCGATGTCCCCGAGCGCGGCAGCCCCCAGAAGCGCATCCATAATGGCATGCAGAAGAACATCCGCGTCCGAATGGCCGAGAAGCCCCTTTTCATAGGGAATCTCCACCCCGCCGATGATGCATTTTCTTCCCTCGACCAGTTTATGTACGTCGTATCCGGTTCCTACCCGCATGATCTCTCCTTATATATCTTAATGATGAAACAGGCGAAGTCCTGTAAAGCACATCACCATATCGTGACTGTCCGCCGCCTCAATGACATTGTCGTCGCGGACGGAACCGCCCGGCTCTGCCACATATTTTACACCGCTCTTGAAGGCGCGCTCAATGTTATCGCCGAACGGGAAAAACGCGTCCGATCCGAGGACAACATCCGTATTCTTCGAGAGCCATTCCTTCCTCTCCTCCTGGGTGAAGACCTCAGGCCTCCTGGTAAACACCTGCTGCCATCTGCCTTCCGCAAGAAGATCCTCATACTCGTCTCCGATGTAAAGGTCGATGGCATTATCCTTATCCACCCGCTTCACATCGTCCCGGAACGGAAGGTTCAGAACCTTCGGGGACTGGCGAAGCCACCAGTTGTCCGCCTTCTGTCCGGCCAGCCTCGTGCAGTGAATCCGGGACTGCTGGCCCGCTCCAATTCCGATGGCCTGCCCGCCCTTGACATAGCAGACGGAATTGGACTGTGTGTACTTCAGCGTGATCATGGCGATCGCCATGTCATCCTTCGCCCAGGCAGGAAGGTTCTTGTTCTTCGTCACGATATTCTCAAACATGGAAGCGTCGATTGCGACGTTGTTCCTTCCCTGCTCGAACGTCACACCGAAAACCTGCTTATGCTCCACCGGTGCCGGAACATAGGACGGATCCATCTGAAGGATGCAGTAATTGCCCTTCTTCTTCGTCTTCAGAATCTCCAGTGCCTCTTCGTCGTAGCCGGGTGCGATGACGCCGTCCGATACCTCGCGGTGAATGAGCTTTGCCGTGCAGGCATCGCACTTGTCGGAAAGAGAGATAAAATCACCGAAGGAACTCATGCGGTCCGCGCCTCTTGCCCTTGCATAAGCGCTGGCAAGAGGGGTCAATTCTCCCATGTCTGCCACCCAGTAAATCTGCGCCTCCGTCTCCGAAAGCGGAAGGCCGATGGCCGCTCCCGCAGGGGACACATGCTTAAAGGAGGCCGCCGCTGGCTTCCCCGTTGCGCGCTTCAGCTCCGTAACAAGCTGCCACCCGTTCAGAGCATCCAGGAGATTGATATATCCCGGACGTCCTCCGAGGACCTTGATCGGAAGATCTTCGCCGTTTTCCATATATACTCTTGCAGGTTTCTGATTGGGATTGCATCCATACTTCAGTTCCATTGAATTCATCGTTATACCTCGGTCACAGTTTTTGTCTGTTCTGCATGTTCAGCACATCTCGGATTTCCTTACGAAAATCCTCGATGCCGTCGGCCAGGGGCCCTTCGGGGCCTGGCCGCATACAGATTCCGAACGTGAATATGACCGCAAGCGGTCAATTCACGTCCGAATCTGCATGTGCTGAACATTTACACATTTTTATTGATAATTCTTGTCTCGGTTTCACCGCTTGCGATGTCAATGAAGCGGGTAAAGAGCGATACCTTGTTGTCTGCGTTCAGCGCAGCCCAGATCCGATTAGTAAAGCTGTCAATTCCGGCAGTAAAATCTGCATCGAAATCGCACGGAAGCGGCTCGCCGGTGAAGGAAGGCAGCGGATCCGCATCATTCTCATAGGTAGAGATGAAGCGTCCCTTTCCGGCCTTCGGCGCCTCGTAGGCGAAGGTATAGCGCAGCGTGGAGGAAGGATCGCCCTCATCGGTCTTCAGAATCGACATGGCGAAATTATAGGATCCGTCCTCAATGTGCAGAACCGCGGAGATTCTGGGGGTATAGTTCGGCCCGTCCGGCTCGAACTCACGGCTCCGAAGGGACTGCTCAAAGGTCATCTGATGATCCAGGCCATCATAAATGGTATCGGTCTGATCGCCGTTCGTGACAATCGTCTTGTTGCCAAGAACACGCACCGGCGCATAAATAATGAGGCTCGGATCCTTCATCTTCGCCGGATCATAAGCCTGCGTCCGGATACCGTCACCGTCGGTGACGAACACACGGTTTCTGCTGTTCTCACTCCGCCCCATAATAAAATAGGCAATGACGGCCTTGCTGCCATCTGCGGACCGTCCGACCAGAATGCCGCGCCCGGGATAACTTCTCTCTCTGAGTCTTGCTTCCAGATCTGCCACTTTGTCTGTCCTCCCTTTGATTTCTCTTCTGTTCAAAAGCTAAACGAACCATTCTATTTTACTCTGCCGCCACTTATGCCGCAACCGCTCATTCTGACACCTGCTTGACACCGCTCATTCTGACGCCGGCTTCCCCGACTCCTTCGAATCCGTACTCTCCGGCCCCATGTGTGAAAGCTCCGGCAGAACCGTCGCCAGCATCGTGAAAAAGCAGGCAAGACCGCCCACCACATTGGAGACCGGCTCCGCCATAAACACACCGTCTGTGCCAAGCCCCGCAAGGCGCGGGAGAAGCAGTGTCAGCGGCACCACCAGAATCACCTTTCGAAAAAGAGAGAAAAAGATCGCCTTCCCCTTCTTGTTCAGTGCCTTGAACACCGTCTGCCCGCTGTACTGAAAGGACTGGAACACAAAGGCAAAGAAGTACAGATGGAGTGCCCGTGAAGCGTCCTCCAGAACCTCCGGCGCATCGCTGAAGATTCGCACGAAAAAGAAAGGAAAAAGCATCACCAGTCCCCAGATCAGGATCGTATAGGGAAGCGCCAGAAGCATCATAACACGAATGGCCTTTCGGACGTTTTCCGGTCTTCCTGCCCCGTAATTGTAGCTGATGGCGGGCGAGGCGCCATCCGTAATGGCCATCACCGGGGCATCCAGAATCGAACGGACAGAGGATACGATCGTCATTACCGAGACGAACAATGCTCCCCCATATTCCATCAAAACGCTGTTGCAGGCAATCTGTACCAGAGAATTTGTCACCTGCATGATAAATGGTGCAAGACCAAGACTTGCAATTTCTCCCGCGTAAGGGAGACTCGTGCCAGGCCGGATCGGCAGTTCGTTTTTCTTCCCGAGGAGAAAGGACATGACAAATACAAAGGAAAGAAGCTGTGCCAGTACGGTTGCCGCTGCTGCGCCTCGTACACCCAGCCCCAGTCCGAAGATAAAAACCGGATCCAGGATCAGATTCGCAACGGCGCCAATGGTCACCGACAGCATCCCGATCACAGAAAAGCCCTGCGCATTGATGTAGGCATTCATTCCGGTAGAAACCATGATAAAAAGCGTTCCTGCCAGATAGATTTGCAAATAGGAAAGAGCCATGGGAAGCTCAGCTCTGGTTGCTCCGAACAGCAGCAGGATCGGGCCTCCGAGAATCTCACCGACGAGAATGATCAATGCCGCGCATAAGACAAGAAGGCGCAATGCCGTGTTCTGAATCTGCTGCGCTTTCTCACGGTTTCGCTCTCCCAGGGCCATGGAAAAGAGCGGTGCTCCTCCCATACCGAACATATTGGTGAATCCCGTCACCAGAAGAATCATCGGGAAGCACAGACCGACGGCACCCAGGGCCTCCGTTCCAGCCCCCGGAATTCTTCCAATGTAGATGCGGTCCACAATGCTGTACAAAAGGTTCAGAACCTGTGCCACAAGCATCGGGAAGGCCGTCTGGAGAATGTTGTGCGTAATCGTTCCGTTTTCAAAGTCAACTTTTTTCATAATTTTGTATTATAGCACCAGGACATCATTTGCAGACTCCCGGGTTTTCTTCAGAAAATAAACGCCCCTCGGGGATTCTTTCGAATCCCCGGGAGGCGTTTATTTTCATTCGAACAATCTCATGCAAGCATGAACTTTGAGACAGCTTCTTCTTAAATCAGCAAAACCCATCTCGGATTCTTTCGAATCCTCGATGGGTTTCGTCCGAGGCCCTTCGGCCCTTGGCGATTTCTTCATAAATCAGCACCTCCATCTCGCATTTGCTTCGCAAATACTCGATGGAGCGGTCAGGGCTGCTCCGCAGCCTGCCCGCAATTTGATTCCACCCACAAATCCTCACGCAAGCGTGGGATTTGGGTTGAAAATCAAATTGTGCTGATTATTTTCCAAGCTGGCAGTCGTTGTTGCCGGAGTCAGAGGTGAACAGCTCGAGCATGTTGATCGGATCGTCATAGTCTGCAAGCCATCCCTCGCGGGCTACGTCGAAGTTGCCCTGCTTACGGTCATTCAGGAATGTCTGCCAGTCCTCAACGTTGATGTCCATGGTAACGCCGATCGCGGACAGATCCTGCTGGATTGCCTGTGCGATCGCCTCATGAGAAGTTCCTTCGTTGGTCAGATATGTGATGTGGATCGGAGTTTCATCGGACAGCGTGTTGTCATCGTTGAACTTGAAGCCAGCCTCCTTCAGAAGGGCAACGGCACCGTCAACATCAACATCCTTGCTGTAGTAGCCGAGCTCATCCGCATAAGGGAAGGTGTAAGCATCATCATTCTGCTTGAAGATTCCGCCGTGGCCATCGCTCATACCGGTGGGAACGAAGGAAGTAGCAGCCTCCTGCTCGGTCTGTGCAATCGTATCAATGATGTACTGACGGTCAATGAGCTTTGCCAGAGCGCGACGTTCCAGAGCAGCCTCTGTTGCAGTCTTGCCTTCGAACATCGAGGAGTTTACGTTAAATCCGACATAGTAGGTTCCCATGTTCGGGATAACGTGGAAGTCCTCGCCGTCCTTCAGGTTCTGGATCTCGTTGTTCGGAACAGTATCGGCATAGTCGATATCGCCTGCCTGATATGCAGCAAGAATTGCCGTGTCATCTGCAGAGAGCATGAAGTCAAGCTCGTCTACCGATACATTGTCTGCATCATAGTAGTTCGGGTTCTTGACGTAAACCATGGACTCGTTGTGCTTCCACTCCTTCAGAACGAAGGCGCCGTTGGAAACAAAGCCAGCCTCCGATGCCCATGCGCCCGGGTTGGTCTGCCAGTCAGCTGCGCTCTCGACGCAGGCCTTCTGTACAGGCATGAATACCGGGAATGCAAGAAGGCTCATGATGTACGGGCAGGGAGCAGCCAGAGTGAACTGTACCGTATAGTCATCCGGAGCAGAAAGTGCAAGCTGCGGATCCGATCCATCGCCGTATCCCTCGATGACAGAGAACAGATAGGAGTAGTCGGAAGCGGTGTTCGGATCTACTGCTCTGTTCCAGGAATAAACGATGTCATTGGCATTCAGCTCGGAGCCGTCGGACCACTTCAGATCCTTCTTCATGTGGATGGTGTAGGTAAGACCGTCATCCGAAATCTCCGGATCGCCGTCTGCCAGAGCCGGAATGATCGTGGATGCATCGCTCGGATCATAGGTGTAAAGGCCTACAAAGGAGTTTGCTGCAAGTGCAGCGCCGTCAACGGTGCTGTTCAGAGCGGGATCCAGGTGATCCGGCTCAGATGCCAGATTGATCTTCATGACATCGGCGTTCTCACCGTTCTTCTTTGCATACATGAAGTACTTGGTTCCGAATACGGTTGCGAAATCGCCGGACCAGTCGGTGTTCTCCAGATACAGGTCATTGTAATAGTAGATCGGAAGAACTGCGCCGGTAGCCATCAGCATATCCTCAGCCTGATGAAGCTTCGCCTCGCGGTCATCCAGATCGGTATCCTGACGGATCTCATCAATCAGGCTGTCGAACTCATCCCACTTCGGTGCGTAGTCGTGGTTGTCCGCGCCTTCAAATTCCATGAAGGCCGGATCGTCAGTGGCCTCTGCTGCGTCAGCAGCTTCGGTGTCGGCTGTATCTGCTGCAGTGTCATCCGCAGCGGCTTCCGTGCTGGCAGAAGTCGGAGCAGAAGCTGCGCTGCCGCAGCCGCCGAGCAGGCTTGCAGATGTTACACCCGCAAGTACGAGGGCTAAAACTCTCTTTTTCATAATTCCTCCTCTTGAATCTCAGATGGTCCGGCATTTCATCCGTTCCATCCATATTTATTGACCTCCGGCACATACCGGAAGTTTGAAAACAGATCGGCTTGATCTGAAATCAACGTAACTCAATAAACTTTCGTCAATGATAGTGAGCATTGCTGCAATTGTCAATATGCATTCATTCCAGCACATGCATGACTCCGGAAGGGACGGGCTGCTTGCAGACCAGTTCCCTTCGGAATCATGCATGCGGCCAGGGCCGTGAGGAGAAATCCGCGCAGGCGGTTTCTCCGATACGCGAAGTGAATTGCAAAGCGATTCACTTCAAACAGGAGAAGATACCATCAGGTATCTTCGAGTGTCAGGGCCCCTGGCCGGCTCATCGGGGATTTGCTCTGCAAATTCCCGATGAGCCGATGGATAGTCTCACTTCACCCAGCAGGCAACCATGTGCCCATTCCCGCGGTCCGTCAGCTCCGGACACTCCTTCGCACACTGCTCTGTTGCATACCGGCAGCGTGTACGGAACGGACAACCGCTCGGCATATGAAGCGGGGACGGAATGTCACCCTCCAGAACAATTCGCTTCGACTCTCTTGCTGTCTTCGGATCCGGGATCGGAACCGCGGACAGGAGGGAGAGTGTATAAGGGTGAATCGGGTGCGCATTCAGCTCATCGGCATCCGCAATTTCCACAATTCTGCCGAGGTACATGACCGCAATTCTCTTCGAAATGTGGTGCACCACCAGAAGGTCATGTGCGATGAACAGGTAGGCAACGCCGAGCTTTTCCTGAAGCTCCTCGAACATGTTGATGACCTGTGCCTGAATCGAAACATCCAGTGCGGAGACCGGCTCGTCGCAGACGATGAACTTCGGATCCACGGCAAGTGCTCTTGCAATACCGATCCGCTGTCTCTGACCGCCGGAGAATTCGTGTGCATAGCGGGTTGCGTGCTCCGCGTTCAGTCCGACCAGCTCCATCAGGTGCATGATCTTGTCGTGCCGCTCGCCCTTGGACGTGTAGAGCTTATGAATGTCCAGAGGCTCTCCGATGATGTCCTCGACCGTCATGCGGGGGTTCAGGGACGAATACGGATCCTGGAATACCATCTGCATCTGCTTGCGCAGAGGGTGAATATTCTTGTCTGTCACAAGCTCGCCGTCAAAGTAGAACTCGCCGCCCGTCGGCTTGTAGAGACGAAGAAGGGTCCGGCCGACCGTTGTTTTGCCGCAGCCGGATTCTCCGACAAGGCCCAGGGTCTCTCCCGGTTTGATGTTAAAGGAAACTCCATCCACCGCCTTCAGAGGGATTGTCTTGAAAAAGCCTGCTTTTACCGGAAAATATTCCTTCAGGTCCTTGACCTCAACGAGGTATTCGCTCTTTTTCTTCTCTTCCATTATGCTTTTCCCTCCTCGGTCTTCTCTTCTTCATAGGCCTTTTTCACGTTGAGCCAGCACGCCGCGTAGTGACCATCCGGCATCTTCAGCTCTTCGGGCTCCTGATCCAGGCAGACCTTCAGTGCGTTCTCGCAGCGGGGGCAGAACGCGCAGCCCTTGGGCATTGCCAGCATGTTGATCGGCGTTCCTCCAATGGGAACCAGCTTCTCCTTCATGTTGCCAACATCCGGGATAGAGCGAAGAAGGCCCTTTGTGTATTCATGGCAGGAGCGGTAGAAAATATCGTCCGCCGTTCCTCTCTCGCAGACTCTTCCGCCGTACATGACAATGATCTCATCGCACATGGAGGCAATGACACCAAGATCATGCGTAACCAGAATAATGGCCATGCCGAGCTTCTTCTGAAGGTCCTTCATCAGCTCCAGGATCTGTGCCTGAATCGTCACGTCCAGTGCGGTTGTCGGCTCGTCTGCAATCAGAATATCCGGCTCGCAGGCAAGCGCCATGGCGATCATCACGCGCTGGCGCATGCCGCCGGAGAGCTCGAACGGATACTGCTTGATCCGGCTTTCCGGCTCATTGACGCCGACCATCTCCAGAAGCTCAATCGCGCGCTTGTTCGCCGCAGACTTCGACTTGTACTGCGTGTGAAGCCGAAGGGCCTCCCGAAGCTGCCAGCCGACGGTGAACGTCGGATTCAGGGATGTCATGGGATCCTGGAAGATGATGGAACACTTGTCTCCGCGGAACTCATCCATCTCCTTTTTGTTGAATTTCAGAACATCTCTGCCGTTGTAAAGGATCTCTCCCTTGACAACCTTTCCGGTATCCGCAAGGATCTGCATGATGGAGTACGCCGTCACGGATTTACCGGAGCCGGACTCTCCTACCACGCCGAGAATCTTTCCTCTGCCGAGGTTGAAGCTGACACCGTTGACGGCCTGCACTTCACCGGACTCCGTAAAGAACGAGGTGTGCAGGTCCTTGACCTGAAGAACATATTCTTCCGTTCCGGCAGCCCCCTCATCCGGAGTCTTGTTAACATTTTCCATTACTTTTTCTTCTGACATTGCCGGTTCCTCCTCAGTTCTTCAGCTTGGGATCAAACGCATCGCGCATCGCATCGCCCAGCAGGTTGAAAGACAGAACGATCAGAATGATCGCAACTGCGGGGAACACAAGCTTCAACGGATAGGACTGCATTCCGGAACGCGCCGCGTTGGCAAGAGAGCCAAGGGATGGCATCGGAAGAGAGACGCCCAGTCCCAGGAAGGACAGATACGACTCCGTAAAAATTGCGGTCGGAATCTCCTGTGCGGTCATGATGATAATGACGGACAGGCAGTTCGGGAGAATATGGCGGCGGATGATTCTGCCGGAGCTGGCTCCCATGGACTTCGCCGCGAGGACATATTCATTCTGCTTGATCGTCAGAATCTGTCCGCGCACAAGGCGTGCCATGCCGACCCAGTACAGAAGGCCGAAGACGATGAACATGGACACCATGTTCGTTCCAAGCTTCCCGAGGACCGGAATCTTCGAGAAATCCATTGTCTCCTTGAATACTACCGACAAAAGGATGATGATCAGAAGATCCGGAAGGGAATAGATGATATCCACAATCCGCATCATAATCAGATCGACTCTCCCCCCGGCATAGCCTGAAATCGCTCCGTAAACCGTTCCGATCACAGCGACCATAACCGCCGCGAAGATACCGACCATGAAGGAAACTCTGGTTCCGTATACCACGCGGATGAAGTAATCACGACAGAGCTCGTCGGTTCCCAGAATGTGCGGGAATACCTTGACGTTGTACTTCTCCATGTAGGCCTGTTCCTTCGCAGAGTACTCGAACGGCTTGAGATTTGCGGCCTGCTTGTCGCGGACGCCCTCCACGGAAATGATCTCGTCATAGCCGTAGGGAACAATGACCGGTGCAAAGATCATCGTCAGGATGATCAGGAGCAGAACAATGATGGAAAATACAGCAAGCGGATTCTTCCGAAGGCGGCGCATACCGTCCTTAAAGAAGGTCGTGGACTCCGCCATGACATCCTGCTGCTTCTTCTCCTCATCGGTAGCCTTTTCAAACTTAGCCGGATCCATCTGGAGGCTGAGCAGTCTTTTTTTCGGTGTGGGGATTTCGTAATTCTGTGCCATCTCGTTTCTCCTCCCTTTAATCCAGCGTAATTCTCGGATCAACCAGCTTGTAGACAAGATCGCTGACCAGATTCATGACAATCATGATAAATGCAAGGAAAATCGTCGTCCCCATGATCATCGGATAATCGCGGTTCGTGATGGAATCCACGAATTTGGAGCCGAGGCCGCCGATCGTGAAGATCTTCTCAACAACAAGGGAGCCGGTCAGAATGCTCGCGATGAGGGGTCCGACATAGGTGATGACCGGAATCAGCGCGTTGCGCAGAGAGTGAACGAAGATAACCTTCCACGGATGTACGCCCTTGGCCTTCGCCGTGCGCACATAGTCCTGTCCCAGAACGTCCAGCATACTCGTCTTGGTAAGACGCGTGATGTATGCCATCGGCGAAAGCGAGAGCGCAATCACCGGCAGAACATAATTCGGATTGCTCGTGCTCCACACCGGAATCCATCCCAGCTGAATGCAGAATACAAGGAGCAGGAACGACGCCGCAACGAAGCTCGGCATTGCCGTGAAGAGCGTGACAAAGAAAATAATGATGTGATCCGGCCACTTGTTGCGGTTCAGAGCCGCGACGCAGCCGAGAACGATGCCGCAAATCAGTGCCACGAGCACTGCCATCAGGCCGAGCTTGGCCGAGATACGGAACGACTCGGAAATCGTCTGGGAAATGCTGCGTCCCGTCTTCAGGGATACACCGAAATCTCCGTGAAGTAGATTCTTCATATAATTGATGAACTGTTCCCCCACGGGTTTGTCCAGACCATAACGGGCGTTCAGTGCCTGCATGACTGCCTCAGACTTCGCCTTCTCGCCGTTGAACGGTCCGCCGGGGATTGCATTCATGGCAAAAAAGGTGATGAAGCAGATGAGGAACATCGTAACAACCGCCAGCAGCACACGTTTTACAACATACTTAGCCAACTTTCTTTCCTCTCTTCCATAAAAAATTCTTTTGACACAAATATGACTGCAAGCAGTCAATTTACATCAGAAATTGAGATGTGCTGAGCAGATACAAAAAAAGCACAATGGCGCCTCTTTCCTGCGCCATTGCCTTCATAGCTCTGCAAAAAGACATTTGTCCTTTCCAAAAAGACAAACCGTATTGTAATGGGTCAGACGCTTTATGTCAATAAAGGACTACCACACAAAAGCGCCCGGATGTCCGGTGGCAGCTCCGAAAAAATCCGGATTTTCTCTCCGGTGAACGGCTGTCCGCATTCCACTGACACAGCGTGAAGGAGTGCCCTGCGGCTCCCCTCCTGTTCGCCGTCCGGCATCGATTTGACATGACGGAGATCTTCCCTTGTTCCCGCACTGCTCCCGTAAAGAGTGTCTCCGCACAGAGGATGTCCGATCGCTGCCATGTGTACCCGGATCTGGTGGGTCCTTCCGGTTTCGATGTGAAGCCTCACGAGGGATTTTCCCTGATGCTCCTCCAGAACCTCATAGTGCGTGACTGCCTGCATTCCGCGTTCGCAGGTCCGCATCATCATCAGAACTCCCGGCACCTTCTCCATCGGCCTGTTAATGACACCGCTTTTCTCATTCTCCCCGAACACGCCCTCGCAGATGGCAAGGTATGTGCGGACAAACGTGCCTTCCTGCCGCTGTCTCTGAAGCCTTGCAGCAGCAGCCCGGCTTCTGGCAAAGATAAGAACACCGGAGGTTTCCTTATCCAGTCTTCCGATGATCCGAAGCCCCGATGCATCCGCTTCCTTCCCTGTTCCCTCACTGTTTTTTTCAAAGGCACCGTTCTCCTGCCGGCTTTGCTCCTGCAGGTACCAGGTCAGATGGTTCGCGATCGTGTCCATGTAGTGGCCGGGGCACGGGTGCACCACCTCTCCCGCCGCCTTATCCACCGCAATCAGGTCCTCATCCTCATAGAGGATCCGGATTCTTCCCGGCGCTGCCACAAGCTTTCCACCGTCCTTCTCCTCCGGAAGGCGGACCCGGAGCGTCTGTCCCGGGAGAATTCTCTCGGACACATGCACCAGCTTCCCGTCACACGTGATTCCATCCTCCAGGAACTTCGCCGCGCTGATCTCATGGCCGGTCACCCGGACGCATTCCTTCAATATTAAATTCACAAGTCCCCCCGCCGTCTTCTCAAGATCGTCCTGGCGCAGGGTGTAAGACAGAATTTTATCCATGGCTTTATGGCTGCATCTTCTCCCGAACCTTCTCCGGCACCCGGATCAGTCCGAATTTCCAAAGAAGCGGATAGATATAGGAAATCCCCCGGATGTCCCCGAGAGCCTTGGGGCGTTCAACCTCCTCACCCTCCAGCTCTCTTGCCTTCCTGTAGGCAAGCCGGATGGAGCCCCACGCAAGGGATTTCGACTGTGCCCTCCGGTTAATCCAGAGCTCTCTTGTCGGCAGACCATTCCGCCCGGTTTTCAGCGCATAGACAAATGGAAGACCGGAGGCGGTATGAAAGGGATACCCTTCAAAGGCCACGATGCACTCCCACAGGTTGTCCTCGCAGGGCTCCCTTTGAAGTTTCCCAAGAGCATCCGCGCACATTTTCCGTTTCCGTTCCGGAATGTTCTCTTCCCCTTCCTGCGCTTCGTTCTTTCTGTTGTCCTGTTCCTGCTCCTCCAGCTTCATTTCGCGCCTTCTTCCCTTAAAGCCTTCTTTTAATAGATTCGGTACATCCCGGAGAGTGCCAGGAAGGCGAAAAGATACAGGAAGTTGTCATAATATCTCCGGTCTCCGGTGCGAAGCGGCATATTCCAGAACTGCTCCAGCCAATACCTTCCGCCTGCTGCCGTCTCTTCATCGTCCGAATGAAGGGTCACCGCACTCCCCTCTGCAATCGTCGCAAGAAGTCCTACGGGGTGCAGCGCCTTTCCCTCAATCGTCCGGCCATCCTTTTCATAAATTCCGAACACCGGCTCTTTTCCGGCCTGTTCCCCAGATTCCCTCTCCCGGAAGAATTTCTGATAGGCGGCAAGCTCATTTTCCTTCCACGAATCCGCACCAAACCACAGGGCATCCAGACTCACATTTCCCGCCGTCCGGTAGGCATCGGAGTAGAACCAGTCATGGCGGTACGGATTGCCGCCGTCAATCTCTGCCTGCGTCCGAAGGTGCGGCGTTCCATCGAACTCCGCATACTCTGCACACAGGCCGGTATCCGGATCGCAGGCCTTCTTCAGGTATCGCCGGCTTTCCTTTGCCGCTTCCTGCCAGAACTTTCGGTTTTCCTCATCCCACAGGGCGAACAGCTCATAGAAATGCGGCAGATGATAGGAAGGATCTGTGAACGGGCTGCCCGGAACGAACAGAATCAGATGATTGTCCCGGTTCCACATGGCCTTATTCTCCGGTGCACCGTGCCAGATGCAGGCCTGCAGGATTTTCTTTGCCCAGGTGCTGTACGCATAAATTCCCTCGCCATCGCCCCAGCGGTGAGATGCAAAGAACAACGCCATCGCGAAATATTCCTCACCGTCCGGCGCAGGCCCCATGGAATTCTTCGTTCCGTCCGGCTGGCAGGACCAGGCAAAGTATCCGGCGTTTTCTCCTTCTTCCATATACATGTACGTAGCCGCCCACTTCCAGATGCGGTCGAACTCTTCCTTATGATCCAGCTGCACGCAGGCCATCATTCCATACGACATGCCCTCCGTCCGCGCGTCATGATTGCCGGTATCCTCGATATAACCCATGTCAGCGCACACGGGATGATAGATGCGTTCCGCCTCGCTCCCGTAAAACATGGTCTGCCAGATCTGTTCGCATTTTTCCCGGCTTTCGTTCTCTTTCGCAAGTCCCGCTGCCGCAAAAAAGTCCTCATGCGGGACGCCGGCCGCCGTCTCCGTCACCTTCTCCGGCTCATGGACCTTCCGGATGTCAAAAAGAAGATTGGCAAGCTCTCCTTCCTTCTTCGCCACGTAGTGAAGGCAGGTATCATCGAATTTCTCGAACACAAGGCCCTCGGTTTTCCTTGAAAGGAGCTGGTCGCACCGGCCAATCATCTCCGGGATCAGACTCTTCGGAGCCGCGTCAATCGGGTGAGACAAAAGAAGAGAGTCCCACTCGCTCTCACGCTTCTGCAGCCGGATAAGACTCTTTTGGAACCGCTCCACCGTAAGGCCGGACTCGAAATGAAGGTACGTGATCCAGTGGCAGGCATCACCGGTAAGAAGAAGCCGGTCCGGCCGGATCAGCATGGCCATGGTCGCCACGGTATGTCCCGGGCAGCAGACCGCCTCAACCTCCACGCCGCCGCCAAGGTCAAACACCTGTCCGTCCGAAAGATCCCGCATACGGATATCGCGGATTCCTGTCACCGCGTCCGGATCCTCCGAAAAGCCGTGCTCCTTCGCGATTTTCTCGCCCTTTGCTTCCGTATAGTGAATGGCAGTCGGAATCCGTTCCTCCTCGTTCAGGTACACTTCATCAAAGCGGTACATTCCGCCACAGTGATCATAATGCCCGTGCGTCAGTGCAACCGTAAGAGGAAGCGCCGTCAGCGTTTCCACGTATGCGGCAATATTCCCGACACCGCATCCCGTATCAATCAAAAGGGCCCGGTCCTTCCCTTCTACGAGATACATAAACTCCTGAATGACTCCGCGGATTCTTGTGATGTGTTCAGAAACCCTCTCTGAGGTAAAATACTCTGTCTGCTCTCTTATTTCTTTTGCCATATTGTTTCCTCCTCCCGCCATTTTACTTCCATGACCACCAGATTTCTTCTTCCTTCGCAGCGGTTCCTTCTGTGATTTCTTCCCGGGCCTGCAGGCCTGTCAGTCCGGAAGAAAGTCTGCCATCACCGCATTGCTGACATCGATCCCCGCATCGGTGAGGAAGACTCTTCCCGCTTTCCGCTCCAGCATGTGCAGCGCCTGATAGCGCCTCAGCACCGGGCCGTAGACGCTTTCCATTTTTTCCCCAAAGCGTTTTTCGAATTCTTCTTCTGAGACGCCCTGCATTCTCCGAAGGCCGAGGAACATGAATTCTGCCATCCGGTCCTTTTCGTCAAGAAGCTCCTCCTCTTCGTACAACCCATTCGGGACTTCCTGCCTCACTCCCGCCAAGCCACCCTTCCTTTTGCCGAATGCGTCAGGACCGCTGCTGCTCTGTCCTCCTGATTTTTCCTCCAAAAGCTCCAGATACCTCACAAGACTTCTCGTGTGGCTCCATCTTCGGTTTCCGAAATACGAGGCGGCTCCGATCCCAAAGCCCAGATACGGATGTCCGGTCCAGTAGCCGCTGTTATGCCGGCTCTCAAAGCCGCTCCTTGCATAGTTGGAAATCTCATAGCGGTGATACCCATGCTGCGCAAGAAAGGTCTTCGTGTCATGGTACATCTTCCGGTCAAGCTCCTCTTCCGGAACGGGCAAAAGCTTTCCTGCATCGGCTTCTTCCTTCAAAGGTGTCCCGTCCTCCAGGATCAGGCTGTACGCAGAAATATGCTCCGGGGAAAGACGGACAGCCTCCCGCAGCGACTCCATCCACTGCGCGCTGCTCTGCCCCGGAAGTGCACCAATGAGATCCAGGCTGATGTTGTCAAAGCCCGCCGCACGCGCATCCAGAAAGCACCTTTCTGCCTCGCCTGCAGTGTGAATTCGTCCGAGAAGCCGCAGCTCCTCGTCCCGGAAGGACTGCACGCCGATGGAGAGACGGTTCACTCCTGCCCTCCGGAAATCTGCAAGCTTCTCACGATCTACGGTCCCCGGATTGCACTCCATCGTGATCTCCGCATCCGGAAGAATCCGGAAGCTCTCCCGAAGAAGCTTCATCAGGTGCTCCAGCTCCTCCCCGCTCATTAAAGAGGGGGTGCCTCCGCCGAAGAACAAGGTATCAACGGAAAGGGGACTCCTGTCTTCCGCACTCAGAAGGACTTCTCTCTCCAGGGCGCGAAGATAGCGTTTTCTCACTGCCTCGTCCGCAGGGCCCGAGAGGAAATCACAGTACCGGCACTTCTGCACGCAGAACGGGAAGTGCAAATATAAGCTGACAGGACAGCCGACGTCCCCATCGGCAGTCCTGTCCCTTTCGCTCCAATTCATCATTTTCCTAGTCAAGCTTACCTTTTACTGGTTGTCACCAAGCTTTAAGACATTCATGAAGGCATCCTTCGGAATCTCCACGTTGCCAACCATCTGCATCCGCTTCTTTCCTTCCTTCTGCTTCTCGAGGAGCTTCTTCTTGCGCGTGATGTCACCGCCGTAGCACTTGGCAAGGACGTCCTTGCGGTAGGCGCGGACAGTCTCTCTTGCAATAATCCTGCCGCCGACCGCCGCCTGAATCGGCACCTCGAACATCTGACGCGGAATTTCGTCCTTCAGCTTCTCACACATCTTCCTTCCGCGCTCATACGCGCCGTCCTCATGCACGATGAACGACAGCGCATCCACCGGCTCCTTGTTGACAAGGATATCGAGCTTCACCAGCTTCGACGGAACGTACCCCTTCAGCTCATAATCAAACGAAGCATAGCCCCGGGATCTCGACTTCAGTGCATCGAAAAAGTCGTAGATGATTTCATTCAAAGGAAGCTCGTATTTCAGCACGGCTCTTGTCTTCTCAATGTAGTCCGTGGACAGGTAGACACCGCGCCGCTCCTGGCACAGCTGCATGATGGCACCCAGATACTCCGTGGTCACCATGATCTCCGCCGAGACAATCGGCTCCTCCATATGTTCAATCTCCGAGGGATCCGGGAGATTGGCAGGATTCGTCAGAGAAATCATCGTGCCATCCGTCTTGTAGACATGATACACAACACCGGGTGCGGTCGAGATGATGTCAAGATCATACTCCCGCTCCAGCCGTTCCAGAACGACCTCCATGTGAAGGAGTCCCAGGAACCCGCAACGGAAGCCGAAGCCCAAAGCCAGCGAGGTTTCCGGTTCATAGGAAAGGCTCGCGTCGGAGAGCTGAAACTTCTCCAGCGCATCCTTCAGGTCCGGGTACTTCGATGTATCCTGCGGGTAAAGTCCCGCAAAGACCATGGACTGCGCCTTCTTGTAGCCGGGAAGTGCCTCCTTGCAGGGATTCTCCGCCTCCGTCACCGTGTCGCCGACTCTTGCATCACGGATATTTTTGATGGACGCGGTAAAATAGCCCACCATTCCGGCTGAGAGCTCATTGCAGGGAATGAACTGCCCCGGGCCGAAATATCCGACCTCCACGACCTCCTCCACTGCGCCGGTCGCCATGAATTTAACCCTGGTGCCCTTTTTGATCACACCTTCCCGCACACGGATGAACACGATGACGCCGCGGTAGGAATCATAGAGCGAATCGAAGATCAGCGACTTCAGCGGGGCATCAATATTGCCGACCGGCGCGGGAATTTTCTTCACCACGTCCTCCAGCACTTCCTTGATGTTCAGACCGTTTTTCGCCGAAATCTCCGGCGCATCGAGAGCTTCGATGCCAATGACATCCTCGATCTCCTGCTTCACCTCTTCCGGCCTTGCGCTCGGAAGGTCCACCTTATTGATGACCGGGAATACATCCAGATTGTGCTCCATCGCCAGGTACACATTGGCCAGTGTCTGTGCCTGAATGCCCTGTGTGGCATCCACAACCAGAATGGCGCCGTCGCAGGCGGCAAGGGAGCGGGATACCTCGTAGTTGAAGTCCACATGTCCGGGCGTGTCGATCAGATTGAAGGTATACTCCTGCCCGTCATCCGCGTGGTAAATCAGACGGACTGCCTGGGACTTGATGGTGATGCCGCGTTCTCTCTCGACATCGATGTTGTCCAGAACCTGCTCCTTCATCTCACGCTCGGTCAACACACCGGTCATCTCAATCATCCGGTCCGCCAGTGTGGATTTGCCGTGGTCAATATGCGCCACAATGCAAAAATTTCGAATTCTTTTCTGTGCTTCCTGGGAATTGTCTACTGTCTGTTCCATTTTCTACCCCGCTGAGGCAAAATCAATTTCTCCGTCCGTTCAAGTCTTCGCGTTTGTCCTTTGCGCCGCCCTGCACGCAGGCAAGAAGAGCCTCTATTTCCTTCCCGGTCAATCTCCGGTACTCTCCTGGTGCAAGAGTGCTGTCCAACGAAAGTGGCCCGAATGAGACCCGCCGAAGATAGCTGACCTCTCTGCCACCGCCAAGGGCCGCCACCATCTTCTTGATCTGGTGGAACTTTCCCTCACGAATGGTAACCAATGCTTCCCTCGGATCCCCGAAAGGTGCAATCCTCATTTTCGCCGGAAGCGCTGTCAGAGTCTTGTCATAGCGGATGCCCTCTGCGAAGCTGGCGGCGTTTTCCTCCGTAAAGGCGTTCACGCCGGTCCGCACAAGGTACGTCTTGTCCACGTGAAACTTCGGGGCAAGAAGGCGGTGTGCCGCCTCTCCGTCATTGGTAATCAGAAGAAGTCCCTCTGTGTCCTTGTCAAGACGCCCCACAGGGAACAGGTCCGTCCGCTTTCTCTCCGCAATCAGGTCCAGCACGGTCCTCTGTTTTCTGTCCTCGCTGGCGGACAGAACGCCCGAGGGCTTATTCATCATGTACCAGACAACCGGCTCATACTGCCAGGTCTCCCCCTGATAAATAACTTCCGGAAAGCCGTCCAGAAGAACTCCCGGATCAAAAATCATTTGTTCGCCGACCATGGCTCCGTTTTTCCGGATGCTTTTGCGGATTTCGCTCCTTGTTCCGGCCCCCATGTCTGCAAGATATTTGTCAAGTCTCATCACATTTTATGCTTTGCCATCCACTCCGCAGGAATCTTGCTCTCAAAGCGGTCCTTAGAGGTCTCTGAGGGTACTTCTGTCGAATATTTCCCATCAAAGCAGGCCGCACAGAAGCGATGTTCTCCATCATTTCCGCCTGCAAGCTTCAGTGCGTTCTCGACGGAAAGATATCCGAGGGAGTCTGCACCGATGATCTTCGCGATCTCATCCACCGTGTGATGGCAGGCGATCAGATTCTCTCTGGAATCAATATCCGTTCCGTAGTAGCAGGGATTCAGAAACGGCGGCGCAGAAACACGGAAGTGCACCTCCTTCGCGCCAGCCTCGCGCACGAGACGAACAATTCTTGCCGAGGTCGTGCCGCGAACCACGGAATCATCGATGAGGACCACCCGCTTGCCACGGATTGTCTCTGCGATCGGATTCAGCTTGATCTTCACCAGATCCTCCCGGGCCGCCTGGCCGGGAGAAATGAAGGTTCTTCCGATATACTTGTTCTTCAGAAGTCCGATGCCGTATGGGATGCCGGACTGTCTCGCATAGCCAAGCGCAGCATCAAGCCCCGAGTCCGGAACACCGATGACGACATCCGCCTGCACCGGATGCTCGAGTGCAAGGAAGGCCCCGGCGCGGATTCTCGCCTCATGGACGGAAGCCCCGTCAATCACGGAGTCCGGTCTTGCAAAATAAATATACTCAAACACGCACATGGACGGCTGTACCTTGCCCACGTGATCCTCAATCGAGCGAAGACCGTTCTGGTCGCAGACCATAATCTCACCCGGCTTCAGATCGCGGACGAGCTTTGCTCCCACAGCATCCAGCGCACAGGACTCCGATGCAAATACAATGCAGCCGTCCCTGGTCGTTCCGTAGCAGAGCGGGCGGAAGCCATGAGGATCGCGAACCGCAATCAGCTTTGTCGGCGACATCACGACCAGAGAAAATGCTCCGTGAATCTTATCAATCGTCCGGTTGACTGCCTCCTCAATGGAGGAACAGTGCAGCCGTTCTCTCGTTATTAAATAGGAAATGACCTCGGTGTCTGTTGTGGAATGGAAGATGCAGCCGTCGTTCTCCAGCTGCGCGCGAAGCTCATAGGAATTGACAAGATTGCCGTTGTGGCACAGAGCCATACTGCCCTTGATATGCCGGACAACCACCGGCTGTGCATTGCTGCGGTTGGAAACGCCGCTCGTCGAGTACCGGACATGGCCAACTGCAATCTGTCCCTCGCCCAGTGCCTCCAGATCATTGGCGTGAAACACCTCATGCACCAGGCCAAGGTCCTTGTGATAGCGGAACACCCCGTCCTCGTTCACTGCGATTCCGGCTGCTTCCTGGCCGCGATGCTGCAGGGCGAACAGTCCGTAATACGCCAGCATGGGCAGATTCTGTTTCTTCGGTGACCAGATTCCGAACACGCCGCACTCTTCTCCGATTTTCTTCATAACAGGCAGTCTCTCCTCTCCGCCGCAGTCCCTGCGGCGTACACAATACAAACTCCGAACCATTTTCAAAATAATCGCAACGATTCCGTGCAGCTTGAATTTCCTTCGGAAATCAGCCGATGCAGAACCTCTGCAAATGATCCCGATTTTCAGACCACGAAGTGAAATATATCATATCAAAGTTACGCTTGACTAGCCTTCTTTTCCAGGACTAGCATGTATAAACTGTTCAGCGCAGGCCGATTTCATTGCGAATGGACTGCTTGCAGGCTAATTCGCCCATGAAATCGGCCTGCGGCCAAGGTCCGAAGGACCTCTGGCCGATGATATCGAGGAGGACTTATGCTTCGTTTTCTTGTTCATAAATTCATTCCGGACGCGGACAACGTCCAGAACGCAGAGGTACGTGGGCGCTACGGAACGCTGTCCGGGTGCCTCGGCATTTTCTTCAACCTGCTCCTGTTTCTCGTCAAAGTTCTGGCGGGACTTCTCTCCGGCTCGATTACGGTCATCGCCGATGCCCTGAATAACCTCTCCGATGCCATCAGCAGCATCGTCACACTGATCGGTTTCCGTCTGGCAGGCCATAAGGCCGATGCCGGCCATCCCTTCGGCCACGGGAGGATAGAATATCTGTCCGGCCTTTTCATCGCCATTGTAATCCTGATCATGGGGGTTGAGCTGGCAAGGGAATCTCTGGATAAGGTGCTGCATCCGTCACTTGCCTCCACAAGTCCCGTCGTCCTTGCGATTCTTGTTTTCTCCGTGCTCGTGAAGCTCTATATGTATCATTACAACCGCTGGTTCTCGAAGCGCCTTCAGAGCGTTGCCCTTGACTCGGCCGCCAGTGATTCCCGAAACGACTGCATCACCACCACCGTGGTCCTGCTCTCCCTGCTCCTGCAGCAGTTCACCGGGCTTGCCATCGACGGCTGGAGCGGTCTTGCCGTCTCCGTCTTCATTCTGATCTCCGGCGTACAGTCCCTGATGGAGACCAGCGGTCCGCTTCTCGGGCAGGAACCGGATCCGGAGCTTGTCCGGAAAATCGCCGACACCGTCCGCAAGGCCGATCATGTTCTTGGCATGCACGACCTCATCATTCACGACTACGGCCCCGGTACCAGGATGATGACCCTCCATCTGGAGGTTCCCGCAGAGATGACGCTTCCCGCCTCGCACATGCTCGCCGATCAGCTGGAAAACACTCTTCAGCAGAAATTCGGCATTCAAACCGTCATTCATGTCGATCCCGTCGATACCCGCGATCCGGAAACCGCCGCTCTTCGCGAGAAGCTTTCCGAATTTCTGGACTACCTCGGACCCGATTTTCTCTATCATGATTTCCGTGTGGTTCATGAGACAGACCGCATCAAGGTGCTCTTCGACGTGAATCTTCCCTTCGACAGCAGGATGAGTGAGGACGAAGTCAAGGAATACCTGCGGCGTGAATTTGCGAAGGTGAATCCAGAAATCTGTTTGAGGGTAAGGGTGGACCACTACACTCGGGCTTGACTGATGTCAAGCTT
>CALEFO010000082.1 GCA_937877165.1 uncultured Lachnospiraceae bacterium
TCCTTTCTGCCGCAGCTGTCCGCGGCCACATCACAATTCCCCGCTGCTTCCCTCTGCCGTACGCTTCCCTCTCTGCGGATTCCCGGTTCCCCGCCCGGTATCCTGGAGCCGGGCTTTTCCCTTCTCGTTTCCCATATCCCGGTGCCCGTCGCGGAAGCTGGTTTGAATATAGCCCAGCTGATATTGAATGTCAATAAAAATATATCGAATAACAATAAATTGTGCGAACATACATTCTTGCGTGAATGTCGAACATTCCCCTATAATGAGAAAAGCAGGGGGAGCATCGAATGGAACGGATTATTTTTCATGTGGATGTAAACAGTGCGTTTTTATCCTGGTCCGCAGTCAAGCGGCTGAAGGAAGATCCGGCCTCTGTGGACCTTCGGACGATTCCGTCCGCGGTTGGCGGAGATGTGGAGACAAGACACGGCATCATCACGGCCAAATCCATTCCGGCGAAGAAATTCGGTGTCACAACCGGAGAGCCGGTGACAAAAGCGCTGCAGAAATGTCCCGGGCTTATTCTGGTCTCCTCGGACTGGCAGACCTACCGCCAATATTCCAGAGCCTTCATCTCCATTCTTCATGAATATTCGGGCATCGTGGAACAAGCCTCCGTAGATGAAGCGTATGTAGACATGACCGAAGCAGCATCAGACCGCTGTGAGGCAGAGAGACTTGCCGCCAAAATCCGGGAAGAGGTCAGGACCAGGCTTGGCTTTACCGTCAATGTAGGGATCTCCTCGAACAAGCTCCTGGCCAAAATGGCAAGTGATTTTCAAAAGCCTGACCGCACCCATACACTGTGGCCGGAGGAAATTCAGACGAAAATGTGGCCGCTTCCCATCGGCTCCCTCTATGGCTGCGGCTCGAAGACCGCAGGAAGGCTTTCCGGCATCGGAATTGTCACCATCGGGGATGCCGCAGCGGCAGAGCTTTCCGTACTCCAGTCCTTCCTCGGTGAAAAAGGCGGCGCATACATCTGCCGCGCCGCGCACGGGATCGGCAGTGCACGGGTCCAGACGCAGAGTGAGGATGCCAAGAGCTACTCCAACGAAACGACCACCGCAGAGGATGTCACCGTGAAGAATTACGAAAGGCTCGCTCTTCCACTCATCCGGCATCTGTCGGAAAAGGTAGCCCTGCGCCTTCAGCGTGACAAGGTTTACGGCAGCACAGTCATCGTGAGCGTAAAAACCAGCGATTTTCGCCGGCACTCGCGGCAGAAGAAGCTCTCCTCTTCCACCAATGACGCTTCCGTAATCTTCCGGAATGCCAGAGAGCTTCTGCAGGGTCTTCTTTATGAAGAAAACGGAATTTTCGACCGGGGAGCAGGGGTCCGCCTGATCGGAGTCGGTGTCAGCACCCTGGACCGCGGGGAATACCGGCAGATGGATTTCGACGGATTTCTGCAGCAGCAGAAAGAAGAAAAGGAACAGGCAGCGATTCGTGAGAAAAGAAACCGTCTGGATGATATGATGAGAACGGTGCAGGCAAGATACGGCACAGATATGATTCACAGAGGAATTCCATAATCCCATATACCCACATCGTGATTCCCGGCATACGGATTCGGCATCCGGCGCAACTTCCTCTGGACGCTGCGTTGTCTGCCGCGCTATACTTAAAAATTGTCGCACAACTTAGTCTCTGCAGAAGGGGGCAGTCCAGCCGGCTGGATATACTGCCTGAACCTGCAGTACAAAGAGCGGCCTTATACCAAACACACAGGACGGGGGCAAATGTGAATATGGCACAGCATTCGAATCAGAAAGTCTCTGCACAGACGCAGCAGATCAATAGCAGCATCGCAGAAAACCCGATGGTAACCGGCGTCATCTGGCAGCAGCTTCTCATTTTCTTCGTACCGCTTCTGGCAGGCACTTTTTGCTCTACAACACCGTGGATGCCATCATTGTCGGCCGCTTTGTCGGCAAGCTTGCGCTGTCTGCCGTCGGCGGTGCAACCTCCACGCTGATCAATCTGTTCGTCGGTCTGTTCGTCGGAATCACATCCGGCGTCACGGTTGTGGTCGCGCAGTTCTACGGTGCCAAACGTGAAAAGGAGCTGCAGAAGGCCGTTCATACCGGAATCTCGCTTGCCTTGATTCTCGGCATCGTCTTGACCGTCGTTGTATTTTCCCTCGCCGGGGTCATGCTCCGCGCCATGGACACGCCGGAAGAGACTCTGCGGCAGTCTGAAATCTACCTTCGCATCTACGCATGCGGCATGATCGGAAACATGCTGTACAACACCGGTGCTTCCATTCTCCGGGCAGTCGGCGACTCCAGGCGCCCCTTCCTGTACCTCGTTGCCGGGACACTTACCAACATCGTGCTGGACGTAGTGATGGTTGTTTTCCTGAAATGGGGTGTTGCCGGAGCGGCGCTTGCAACCATCCTTTCACAATATGTCAGTGCTCTCTGGGCCTTCGCTTATCTGCTTCGCACCGGTGATATGGTTCATGTCAGTCTCCGCGAAATCCGGCTGGATCGTCTCTACGCAGAGAAGATTCTCCGGATCGGCATCCCTGCTGCGCTGCGCTCCCTGATGTATTCCTTCTCGAATGTCCTCATTCAGACAGCGATCAATGGCTTCGGCACGAACACCGTTGCCGCATGGACCGTCTGGGGGAAGGTTGATTCCATCTACTGGATGATCATCAACTCGCTCGGTCTCTCCACCACGACACTGGTCGGACAGAATTACGGTGCGGGCAGAAAGGACCGCGTGCGCAAATGCGCCCGTCAGGCCATGCTGATCACACTGATTTTCGATGTCGTACTCTCGAGCGGCATTCTCCTGGGCCGGAGCTTCTTCGTTCGGATCTTTACAAATGACCCCGATGTCATCCGTCAGGGCATCGAAATCGCAGAGTTCATGGCTCCGATCTTCATCACCTACATTACCATTGAAATTCTCTCCGGAACGCTGCAGGGGATGGGCGATGCTCTGATTCCCACAATTATCACGATTCTCGGTGTATGCGTGATCCGGATTGTCTGGATCTACACCATGGTACCGGTTCATCACGCTATGAAAACCGTCATGGCAAGCTATCCGGTCAGCTGGACAATTTCCACGATTGCATTCTTCATTTACTACGAATGGTATGTGAGGAAACATGATATCTGCTGACCGGCAGACGGATACACGCTTATCGGCCCGATGCATGCGGTTACCTTCCCCGTCTCCCCATTCCTCTTTGCTTTGCCGTCTCGTTGATCCGATAAATATACCCGAGGCCCTTGAGGAGGAGCCGGTTATCCACCGTGATTTCATGCCGGCAGTACGGAGCGATCAGCCGCCCCATTCCGCCGGTTGCAAGGATGCTCCCTGCTTTTCCTCCGAGTGCCTCAATGTAGCGGTCCACCACTCCGTCCAGTGCTCCCGCCGAGCCGTAAATAATGCCGCTCTTCATGGCATCCACCGTATTGGTGGAAATCACCTTCTTCGGAGCTGAGTAGTCAATGCTGGGAAGGAGCGAGGTCTCCTTCGTCAGTGCATCCAGGGAAATTCCGGTTCCCGGCATAATGCAGCCGCCGATATAATCTCCCTTTGCATCCACCACAGTGATTGTCGTTGCCGTTCCCATATCAATGATAATCGCAGGGAGCGGATACTCTTCTTTTGCCGCAACCGCAGTCGCCACCAGGTCTCCTGCAATGGTGCCCGGATCATCCAAACGGATGTTAAGACCGGTCTTGACTCCGGCGCCCACGATGACCGGCGTCAGTCCCGTGATCAGATTCACGGCCTTGGAAAGAACTACGTTGACCTGCGGAACCACCGAAGAAATGATGGCTCCCTCGAATCCCTTCGGATCGATTCCTGCCAGTTCCATAATGGATTTCATCTCAACCGCATATTCGTAGGCCGTCTCATTGATGTTCGTAGAGATCTGCACCGTGCTGACCACTTCGTTGCGCTCATTGATGCAGCCAAGTATCGTATGTGTATTTCCTGTATCCAATGCCAGAAGCATTTCTTGTCCTCTTTCTGTTCCCAATTATGGAATCCGTTGTGTTAATGATCCCGCATGAGGAACCATTCCGCTCATCATGAACGTTCTGATTCTGCAGCGGTATCTTTCGTTTTACCCGTATCCGAATCCTCCGCATAGCATTTCGGCTGTGATTTCTTCTGCTGCAAAAAGCAGCTCACCAGATGCGCTTCCTCTTCTTCCGGTGCTACATTGACCGTCTCCGGGCACTTTCTGCATTTCTCACAGGCGTTCGGGCAGCGATGATAGAAGCAGCAGGCCCCGGGGACATCCTCCCGGACCGTTTCCAGCTTCGCATCTTCCTGCTCCAGTTCTTCCAATGTCTTCGTCCCATCGTCCTCTATCCGGCTGTTCCAGTCCGGAATCGCCGCCAGAAGAAGCTTTGTGTACGGATGCTGCGGATTGCGGTAAATCTCATCCGCCGTCCCAAGCTCCACGATCCGTCCGCGGTACATCACCGCAATCCGGTCACAAAGATAATAGACGACATTCAGATTATGGGAGATGAACAGCATGGCAAAATCCCGCTGCGCATCGATGTCCCGAAAAAGATTCAGAATCTGCGCCCCCACTGAGACATCCAGGGCGGAAACCGCCTCATCTGCAATAACAAGCTCCGGCTTCAGCATGAGTGCCGCCCCGATGCAGACCCTCTGCCTCTGCCCTCCGGAAAGCTCCCGCGGATACCGGTCTGCGTAGGAAGCGTTCAGGCCAATTCTCTCCAGCATCCGGTTCACCGCCTCCGTCTGCTCTCCGGGCGTTCCGATTCCATGAGCACGAAGCGGCTCCCGCAGCGTAAAGCCGATGGTTTTGCGCGGATTCAGCGCACTCATCGGATCCTGAAAAACTGCCTGAACCCTGGAGGTGAATGTCTTCCGATCCGTCGCAGACGCTTCCGCTCCTGCTACCCGGATCGATCCCTCAAATGGGATCAAATTCAAAATCGCGTTTCCCAGCGTCGACTTGCCGCAGCCGGATTCGCCCACCAGACCGAAGAACTCATCCTTGTGTATCGTAAAGGACACATCGTGAAGGACCTGTTTTTTCTTTCTTTTCGAAAGAATCCCCAGTCCGTTATCATAATAAAAATTGTTTACATGAGAGACTTCCAGAATCTCTCCATTTTCTTCTTTCATTTAATCCCCTGCTGAAACAAAATTCGCGAAGGCGGGTTTGCCGAATATGTCAACACCGATGCTGCATGTTCTGCTCTAAACAGGCGTATTCCCCGCCGGGTGAATCCCAGTATGACAATAGATCTTATGTTTCTCCGACAACAGAATCATCGGCGGTGCTTCTTTCCTGCAGATTTCCTGCGCCTTCGGACAGCGCGGTGCAAACGGACAGGGATCCCGATACTCCTCTGTGGAAGGAACATGCCCCGGAATTGCAGGAAGATCTGCTCCCTTGGAATCAAAACCAGGAATGGATCGCATCAGTCCTTTCGTGTACTCATGCGCCGGATTCTGCAGAATATCCTCCACCGGCCCCTCTTCTACGATTTTGCCTGCATACATCACAATCACACGGTCACAAATCTGTCGGATGACGGCAAGATCATGGGAAATAAAGGCCATGGACATCCCATATTTGCGGTTAATGTGGCGAAGAAGCCTGAGGACCCTCGCCTGCACCGTAACGTCCAACGCCGTGGTCGGCTCATCTGCAATCATCAGTCGCGGCCTGCAGATCGTCGCCATTGCAATGCAGACACGCTGGCGCATTCCGCCGGAGAGCTGATGTGGATATAGACGGATCACCTCTTTCGGATCCGGGAGTCCGACCTCCATCAGTGCCTGCAGCACGCGTGCATTCCGTTCTTCCTTTCCAATCTCCGGATGGTGGATCAGAAGAGACTCACCCACCTGGTCACCGATCCGGATCAGCGGGTTGAGGCTTGTCAGGGGCTCCTGATAAATCATGGAGATTTCATTCCCGCTCAGCTTCTGTCGTTCTTCCTCCGAAAGTCCGGTCAGCTCTCTTCCGTCATAGAGAATACTTCCCCCTGATATGGACAAAACCGGCGGCAAAAGCCCCATGACCGCCAGATTGGTCACAGTTTTTCCGCAGCCGGATTCTCCAACCATACCGAGAATCTCTCCCTTTTGCACCTCATAGCTGATGCGGTCCACGGCAATATAGGTCTTTACCCCTTCCCGGATCGAAATGGAAAGGTCCTGTACCTTCAGAAGGCTTTCACCGGAATATTCTTCACTCATGCCAGAAACCTCTTCTTCAGACCATCGCCAATGCAATTAAATGCAACAATCGTCACCACAATCATAAACCCGGGAGCCAGCGCACACCATGGAGCACGAAACAGGAAGCTCTGCGCCTCGTACAGCATTCTTCCCCAGCTCGGCGCCGGCGGCTGGATGCCAAGTCCCAGATAGCTCATCCCGGATTCGGCAAGAATTGCGTTCGACAGCCCCACAATGACCGACGAGAGAAGAAGCGGCAGAATGTTCGGAAAAATATGAACCAGAAGAAGTCGCAGGTCTGAATCGCCGAACACCTTGTTGCTGCGGACGAAATCCGCGTCCTTGTACTGCAGCGTTCCGGTCCTGACAATTCTCGTGAAGCTCGGAATGAACATGACGCACAGCGCAATGACAATGGTGTAGTTCCCCTGCTGCATAATTGTTACGATCACGAGCGCAATCAAAATTCCCGGAAAGGAATTAACCGCGTCGATCAGACGCATGATCACCTCGTCCACTGCGCCGCCGACATAGCCGGCGATCAGGCCCAATATCGTACTGATTACCGTACAGGCTCCCACTGTGCTGATGGCAACAAGAAGCGTAAAGCGTCCACCCACGATCGCCCGCGAGAAAACATCCCGTCCCAGATTGTCTGTTCCGAACAGGTGCTCGAGCGACGGTGCTGTCATGCGCGCTGTTTTATCCATTTCATTGATGCCGTACGGCGTCCAGAAGATCGAAAGTACGGCAAGAAAAATCACAATTCCCGCAAGAAGAAAGCCGATGCGAAGTTCCCATTTTCCATTTTTCATTCTGTTGTCCGCTTCTGCTGCCCGATACCAAAGGGCAGGCCTTGTTTTTCTTTGATCGCTTTCCCGGTCAATGGTAACTGCTGCGCTGTCTCAGTCCGAGAGGCGGATACGCGGGTCAATGATCTGAATCAGAAGATCCACGGCAAAATTCGTCAGCACAATGATCAGCGCAATGTACATGACCAGCGTCTGTGTCAGCGGAAAGTCCCGCCCTGTCACCGAAGAAATTAGAAGTCTTCCGATTCCCGGAACCGCGAACACCTGCTCCACGATGATGCTTCCGGAAAAAATGCTTCCTACAATCATGCCGATCAGCGGGATTACTGCGACAATCGCATTCCGCAGAATGTGCCTGTAGAGAATTCTCTCCGTACCGGCGCCTTTCCCGCGGGCGGTCCGGACATAATCCTTATCCATTTCCTCCAGAACTGCCGTCTGCACATATCTTGTCAGCGTCGCAATCTCCGGAATGGAAATTGCAATCGCCGGAAAAATCATATACTGCAGAAACCCCGGAATACTGTCGATATAGCTGACATACGCCCCCGGCGTAAACAGATGCAGCACCAGTCCGAACACCCACATCAGAAGGATGCTCAGGAAAAACCCCGGAACCGAAAGCCCAATGATATTGAAAAAGCCAAGAAACTGCTCCACCCAGGTTCCGCGCTTTTTCGCCGTGAAAATTCCAAGCGGAATGGAGACCAACATTGTTAAACAAATAACCATCAGTCCCAGAAACAGTGTCACCGTGACATGTCCTTCGATCAGGCTCTTTACCGGCATGGAATAGCGGATGGACGTTCCGAAATCTCCGCAAAGAAAACCGGTGATCCAGTTCCGATATTGCTCCCTCAGAGGGAGATTCGTTCCCAGCTGCGTCCGCAATGCGTCCAGCTTCTCCGGCGATGCCGTGGTCCCCAGAATCAGCTGTGCCGGATCTCCAGGAATGACGTGAAATGCACAGAAGGTCAGAATCGAGATCAGAAACATCGTCACAATGAGGATGAATATTTTTTTTACCAGATAGCGCAAGGATGCCTCCCGAAAATGTCAAGAACGGGCTGCCCGGACGCTCCGCAGAATCGCAGCCGCCGGATGAAAAGCATAAAGGCCGGACCATCCTTCTTAGAATGCTCCGGCCACGGTTTCATTACTGAACCTGATAAATGGCAGAGAAATCGACGGCGTAGAGCGGATATCCCGCGTAGCCGTTGAATTTCTTATTATAAACAAGAATATTGGCGATATCCTGCAGATAAACGCTGGCCGCATCCTCTGTCAGAACCTTTTCGCAGGCCTTGAATTCCTGTTCGCGAACGGATTCATCAATGGCCTCCGTCGCCGCCGCATAGTGCCGGTCGAACTCGTCCGACTTGAAGTTGACGAAGTTGTTGCCTGCGTCAGAGAGATATCTCGAAAGGAACGCAGTCGGCGAGGCTATGGCTCCGTCTACGGAAACAATGGTCGCCTCGTAGTCACGGTTGGTGTAGACATTCTCCAGCCAGGTCGCCCAGTCCACCTGATTGATGTTCATAGTAATGCCGGCCTCTGCCAGATCATTCACAAGAACCTGCGCGGTATCTACATGAACCTGATAGACCGACGGAACCGTGACGGTAAAGCTCACTCCGTCCGGATAACCGGCCTTTGCCAGAAGGTCCTTTGCCTTCTTTGGGTTTGCCTCATAGGTGTCCGTCAGAGAATCGTCAAAATAAACCGAAAGCCCCGGAATCATCGCCGTTCCGATCTTCGTTCCGTAGCCGTAGTCCACCGTGTCAATCACATCCTGCGGATCAATGGCGTAGCAGAGAGCCTGGCGCACTTCCTTCTTGTCAAAGGGAGCTGCTGCATTATTGAGATACAGGGCCTGAACTGCGTTGGAATTGCCGACGTTCAGATTGGCAGTATCCGGATCCACCTGCTCCGTGATGGAGGCGTCTGCTGTGAAGCCGTCAATGGCTCCAGACTGGAAGTTCACTAGCTCCTGCGACGAATCTGCCAGAAAACGGACCGTCACCTCATCGAGATGTGCCGGGGTTCCCCAGTAATTCTCAAACCGCTTCAGCGTCAGATGATCCTGAACCGCATATTCCTCAAAAGCAAACGGGCCTGTTCCGATGGGGTTTAAAGCAAGCTCGCCATTGTTGTCGGAATCCTTGGGAACGATGGCCTGTGAGGCATCTGCAAGAAAATCGGTATCGCCCTTTTTCAGCGAGATGACAATGGTATGATCGTCCGTCTTTTCAAAAGTATCCACATTGTCATAGCCGGTGATCTTGCTGTCAATCGCATGCTGAATGGAGTACAGCACATCGTCCGCCGTGACCGGATTGCCATTGTGGAACTGCACACCGTCGCGGAGCGTAAAGGTATAGGTCTTCGCGTCGTCGCTGACCGTATAATCCGATGCGACCGCTCCCGTGAAGGTTCCGTCGGTCTGCACCTTGACGAGGCCCTCATAAATATTGAAATAAATACTTTTGGCATCCGCCGTGGTCGCCGTAAAGGGATCCAGGTTGTCGATTTCCGTCGCCAGTCCGTAGACAAAGCTTCCGCCGTCCTGGACCGCCGCGGCACCTTCCGTGCTTACAGATGCGGTTGTTTCTGCCTGGGTGTCTGCCGCAGAGGATGTCTGCGCGGTCGTGCTGCTCTTTCCGCATGCAGCCAGATTCAGTGCTGCTGCCAGAGCAAGAATGATGGGTAAAGATCTGCTCTTCATGATGTAATTCCTCCTGCTGCTGTTCCGTATTTTCGGATTTTCCCTTCTGCTCCGCGATTTTCGGAAAATCAAGCGAAGCGCAGGTTTCCGTTCAAGGATATAGCGCAGTGTTAGTATTGCACTGCATCCGCAATTGTGCAAGTTAATTTTTTAACAATTTAACCTTGTTCAGCGCCTGCAGGAATCATGGCAAATGTAATCAAAAAGACCGCAGGCTTTCACCCGCGGTCTTTTTGAAAATTCTTATCAGAAACAGGAGAAGATATCATCAGACATCTTCGAGTACAGCGGTTTTGCACAATTGCGGAATCAGTCCTGCTTCGGAAGGACCTCCGAGAGCTTCTCCAGGGCCTTCGTTTCATAGAATTCCATGGTCCCGCTGTCCATCGCCTGTGCCATCTTCGGATCAATCGGGAGGGAATCGATCAAAACAGTATTCTCCGCCTTTGCCACCTCTTCTGCATGACTTTCTCCGAACATGTAGACCTTCTCTCCGCAGTGCGGACAGAGAACATAGCTCATGTTCTCCACAATGCCGAGAATCGGAATCTTCATATCCTTCGCCATATTCACTGCCTTCTTCACGATCATGGAAACCAAATCCTGCGGCGTAGTCACAATAATAATTCCGTCAATCGGAAGGGACTGGAACACGGTCAGCGGGACGTCGCCCGTTCCCGGAGGCATATCGACAAACATGTAGTCCACATCCCCCCACTTCACATCGGTCCAGAACTGCTTGACGACGCCTGCAACAATCGGTCCTCTCCAGATCACCGGCTGCTCCTCATTCTGCATCAGAAGGTTCATCGACATGATCTTGATTCCGGTTGAGGTCTCCGCCGGAATCAGTGTTCCGCCCTCTCCGTCCGGCCGTACTCCCTCAACACCGATATCATCGCTGGTCACACCGAACATTTTCGGAATGCTGGGGCCCGTGATATC
>CALEFO010000083.1 GCA_937877165.1 uncultured Lachnospiraceae bacterium
GATGAATTTGATAAGGACCGGAAGCTCACCGTTTCTTACTGCCTCCGGCATGCTCTTGGCAGGGTGCGTGCCGAGCATTTCCGGGTGCTTCTGCAACAGCTCGTGGAGCGTCATCTCCGGGTGTCTTGCAAGGCGCGACGGACCGTCCGGGTGCGTGGAGCACTCCCAGGTCTCCGCAAGGGGCGAGAGTGGAAGATCCTTGGAAAAATCATCCCGGAGTCTCCTTCCGCCCCAGATGTAGTCCTTTCCCGCAGGAAGCAGCCGGATCGGGCCTCGAAGCATCTGCGATTCTGTTGTTCTGTTTGCTCCTGACACTGCCGGTTCCCGGTCCTTTCTTCCTGTATTCAAATTTCAAGTTCGAATTTCTGCTTGTCGTGCACGCTGATTTCCTTGCCGATCTGCACCTCGATCAGCTTCAGCTCCGTATCGGCCACGATGGTATGGCGGCAGCCGGCCTGCATGGTGATGACATCGCCCGGCTTTACCTTCTGCTCCATGCCGTCTACAATCGTGCGGCCCTCACCGGCAATCACGTTCCAGATCTCGTCTCTGTGCGCATGGCTGTGATAGTTCATCTGATGGCCCTCCTTGAGCGTCACCAGAATCGTCATGCTCTCCTTCTCCACATCAAGGACCTGGAAGGAGCCCCAGGACTTCTCCGCGAACATAACCTGCTGGTCCATCGCATCCACAAAGGGCTTGATATAGCTGGACTGCTCCTTGTCGGACACAAGGATTCCCTCCGGCGAAGCCGCAATGACGACATTTTTCAGCCCCATCGCAAGAACCGGTACATTCAGCTCATTGACCACGTCAACATTCTCGCAGGTGTCGTTCAGCGTTCCCTGTCCGATCACCGGCTCCTCCATGGCCTCGGTCAGCGTGTTCCATGTTCCCATGTCCTTCCACGCTCCGCCAAAGCGCATGACCTGAATGTGCGGCTCATGCTCCGCCACAGCATAATCGAAGGAAATCTTCTGCACGGTGTCATACCGGGCAAAAAGATCCTCGTAATCCGTAAAATCCATCCGCTCGTGCGCCTTCTTCAGAACGTAGCCAATCTTGTAGGCAAATACCCCCGCATTCCAGAGGGCTCCCTCTGCGATGTACTTCTTCGCAGTCTCCGCGTCCGGCTTTTCCTTAAAGGTTTCCACCGGGCTTACCGCGTCCTTGTTCACCGGGATGACATAGCCATACTTCTCCGAAGGATAGGTCGGCTCAATGCCCATAACCGTGAGATTGTACGCGTCATTTTCCGCAAGCTCTGAAAGCTTCCTAAGCGCCTCGAAATAGTCCTTACCCACATAGGGGTCCACCGGGCACACCACCACAGGCTCATCCTCGGACACCTTCTGTACGTCATGAAGATAGGCCGTTGCCAGGGCAATTGCGGGGAACGTATCGCGCCTGCAGGGCTCCAGAGAAATCCCAATGCCCTCCCCCAGCTGATTCTTCAGCTGAGATACCTGGGAGCGGCTGGTCGCAACGGTCACCGTCGCATCCGAATCCACCTTGCGGATCTGCCGGTACATCCGCTGCGCCATGGACTCGTATTCCCCGTTCTCCGTGGGAAAAATTTTGATAAATTGCTTCGACCGGATGTCATTGGAAAGCGGCCAGAGGCGCTTTCCGGATCCGCCGGACAGTAAAATAATATGCATAGTGTCACCTTTCCGCGCGCATCGGGTTGTGCAGGAAATCCTCGTAGGTCAGGCGGATGCCCTCATCCAGTGAGGTCTTCGCTTCCCATCCCATTGCCTTTGTCTTGGAAACATCAAGAAGCTTTCTCGGTGTTCCGTTCGGCTTCGAGGGATCCCAGCGGATCTCTCCGGTGTAGCCGATGATCTTCGCGACCTTCTCGGTCAGCTCCTTAATGGTCAGCTCCTTGCCGGTTCCCGCATTCACGGTCTCATTGCCGGAATAGTGGTTCATCAGGAACACGCAAAGGTTTGCAAGATCATCCACATACAGGAATTCGCGAAGCGGCGATCCGTCACCCCAGCAGGTGACATAGGGAAGGTTCTGCTCCTTTGCCTCATGGAACCGGCGGATCAGGGCGGGCAGCACGTGGCTGTGCGTCGGATGATAGTTGTCATTCGGTCCATAGAGGTTCGTCGGCATCACGGAAATATAGTCGGTTCCGTACTGGCGGTTTAAGAATTCGCAGTACTTCAGTCCGGAAATCTTGGCAAGCGCATACGCCTCATTGGTCTTTTCCAGCGGTCCAGACAGAAGGCAGTCCTCCTTCATCGGCTGCGGTGCCATGCGGGGATAAATGCAGGAGCTTCCAAGGAATTCCAGCTTCTTGCATCCGTTCTTCCATGCGCTGTGCACGGCGTTCATCTCCAGAATCATGTTGTCATACATGAAATCCGCCAGTGCCTCCTCGTTGGCCACGATGCCGCCGACCTTGGCCGCCGCCAGGAATACGTATTCCGGCTTCTCCTTGGCAAAAAACTCCTCAACCTCGTCCTGTCTCGTCAGATCCAATTCCTTATGGGTGCGGGTAATAATGTTCGTATAGCCCTGACGCTCCAGTTCTCTCTTGATTGCAGAGCCGACCATTCCGCGGTGGCCTGCGACATAAATCTTTGCATCCTTCTCCATCATTGTTTTGCTCCTTACTCTCCGGGTGCTTTCTGCCGGAGATTCACTGACTCTTTCAATGGCGGGCCTGGCAGATTGTATCCGCTGCGGGCCTTTAATAAACAGACCTACATGCCATGAACCAGTCAGCGTGTCCCGTATTGGACACATCCTGTCTTTTTATGGTCAGGCCCGCCATTTATGAACAAACAGATGTATCACAATCAGGCCGATCAGCTTACTTTCCGACCTTGGCGCGGATCTCGTCCTCGGCGCGCTCCACAGCAACCTTCTGCATATCGTGCTCCACCATGATCCTGACCAGCTCCTCAAACGGGGTCTTGGTCGGATTCCAGCCAAGGTGCGTTCTCGCCTTGGTCGGATCGCCCCAGAGGTTGACGACATCCGTCGGGCGGTAGAAGTCCGGAGACACCTCAACCAGGACCCTTCCGGTTGCCTTGTCAATGCCCTTCTCTTCCATGCCTTCGCCCTGCCATTCCAGCTCAATGCCCGCGTCATGGAACGCAAGCTGTGCGAACTCGCGGACAGAGTGCTGCTCGCCGGTTGCGATCACGAAATCCTCCGGCTCCTTGTTCTGCAGAATCAGCCACATGCACTCCACATAGTCCTTGGCATAGCCCCAGTCACGAAGCGAAGAGAGGTTTCCGAGGTAAAGCTTGTCCTGCACGCCCTGTGCAATTCTGGCAGCTGCCAGCGTAATTTTTCTCGTAACAAAGGTTTCGCCGCGGCGCTCCGACTCGTGGTTGAACAGGATTCCCGAGCAGGCAAACATTCCATACGCCTCACGGTATTCCTTCACAATCCAGTAGCCGTACTGCTTCGCAACCGCATAGGGGCTGTACGGATGGAACGGTGTGGTCTCCCGCTGCGGAACCTCTTCCACCTTGCCGAAAAGCTCCGATGTAGAAGCCTGGTAAATCCGGCAGGTGTCCTTGAGGCCGCACAGGCGGACCGCCTCCAGAACACGCAGAACGCCGACGGCATCCACATCCGCGGTAAACTCGGGAACGTCGAAGGAAACCTGCACATGAGACTGCGCCGCCAGGTTGTAGATTTCATCCGGGCGGACCTTGCTGATGACCTGCATCATACTCATGGAATCACCGAGATCCCCGTAATGCAGATGAAAATGCGGATTGCCTTCCAGATGTGCGATTCTCTCCCGGAAATCCACCGAAGAGCGGCGGATTACGCCGTGTACCTCATACCCCTTCTCCAGAAGGAACTCCGAAAGGTAGGAGCCGTCCTGTCCGGTAACACCGGTGATCAGAGCTGTCTTTGCCATATTTTTCTCCTTTTATGGAAATCATAATCTTTTGTATGTACGATCTTGACATCTCCTGTAAGATATCAACATACTAATCATAGCAGATATTTTCAAGGTTTCTACGCACGATGCTGGCTTGTATTAGCACAATCCTGCAGGAATCCAGGCTGGTAAGGGGGATACTGTCTCATGTCACAGACCGCAGAATTTCACGGTGACCTCGTCACCTCACAGCGCAACATCTACACTCCCTCGACGTTTGCACGGGAATCACTTCTCCATCTGCAGGAGGCGGGATCCCTGCGCGCGGCAAAGCCTCACACCAGCAGTCGGAGCGGGCTTTCCTCATATCTGTTCTTCCTCGTTGTCTCCGGGAGCGGAAGTCTTCAGGTATCCGGACAAAGTTATCTTCTTCGCGAGGGTGACTGCGTTTTTCTCGACTGCACGAATCCTTACTCCCACACCACCTCCCGAAATCTCTGGGAGCTGAAGTGGGTGCATTTTGACGGAAAGCTCATGCCCGGCATCTATCGGAAATTTCTGGAGCGAAGCGCAGGCCCTGTGTTTCATCCCGCATCCTCCGCCGGCATGGAGCATTTTGCAACGCTTCTGGACGAAATTTACCATCTCTCGCTCTCCGACTGCTACACGCGCGACATGAAGCTTAATGAGGCGCTCTCCTCTCTCCTTTCCCGGATCATGGAGGAAGCCTGGAATCCGGAGGGCCGGCAGCTTCGCGAGAATAAGGCAGTCTCTTCCGGTGCCGCCGCGCTGGAAAGCTCCATCGCCGACGTCCGGCTCTACCTCGATGAACACTACGCCGAGGCCCTTTCGCTGGATCTTCTTTCGGAAAAGTTTCACTTCAATAAATATTATCTGATGCGCCGTTTCCGCCAGCAGTACGGCACCACCATCGGCTCCTATCTCATCCACGCCCGCATCGGCGCAGCCAAAAAGCTCCTGCGTTTCTCCGATGTTACTCTGGAGGAGGCAGGAGCCCGCGTCGGCATCCGCGATGCCAATTATTTTTCCCGAATTTTCAAAAAGGTGGAGGGAATCACGCCCAGCCAGTACCGGAGGCTGTGGTGATGTAACAAATTTTCCCCGATTTGCATTGATATTCCGACGGATTGAAGCGTCCGATTTCAATCACAGAGTGCCGTTTCTTTCCAAAATGTCCAAAAACACCCGGCATGATTTTTCTGCCGGGCGAATTCATTTACACCTTTATTCTCATATATCTCAGAACCGCCTGAATCCCGATGATATCTGTTGCTGCAAGCCTTCCGTATTTCTTCCCTGTAAATCTTTCCTTCGAAAGTTGCAGCAGCTTGCTGCATTGAATAACGGTCGGCTTCAAGAGACCCGCTTCTGCCCATTTCATCACTTCGTATTCGCCTTCAAGTTTTTTATACCGAGGAGCATGTGATGTCATCTTCAGTGACAATACCAAACAGACCTGATCTGATAAGACAAGAACAGGTCGTTTCTTACTGCCCTCTGTTTCTTCAAACGGAACATCGGCTTCCAATATATCCCACTGCTGAAAATTATCCATAAACAGAATCCTCCGGTGAATCCCACTCCAGAGGAACCGCACTTACCGTAGGCATATTGAGCTCGTCCGCATGAAAGCGTTCAAATGTTCCTTTTCGCTTTTTAAAATACTCAGCAATATCCTTCTGGTTTATCTCCTTGTTTTTTCCCTCTTCAAAAACACGGCTCCATGGCGTTCCCGGCTCGTGCGTCTTATTCATAAGTGCAACACCCGTATACTGTCCATAGTTCGTATAGACATCAATGAGCAGATTCAACTCATCCGTTGAAAGTATTGATTCATCAAACGAGTTTTCCGGATCCTCTATGGAACGTCTTCCGCAAACTTTATATGCCCGATAAACTTCCGGGATTACCGGTCCGTACTCCCACGCCTCTATTTTGTCTTCAAACAGCGGCCTGTCAAATAATGCAAGGCTCCATCCCTGCGCATAATATAAGATCTTATTTAATTTCAGATTGTCGATAGAATCTCCAGGAATCGTTTCAACGAGCTGTACATAAAAATTTGCAATTTCCATTGCACTGAATTTTGCTTTCATAAGCTCATCCTCCCTTCGTTGTTATTTTATCATAATTTCATGGTCTTCTTCAGAACACCGCCGCAACAATCTTCTGCTGTTCGACATCCACAACGCCATAGGTGTTCAGCCGCAGTCTCGGAATCACCGGGAGGCTGACAAAGGCGAGTGTCATAAAAGTTCCGATGTCCGCCGTGACGCCATTTGCCCGCCAGGGCCATATCCGCATCGTTGTCTCCTGCAACAATCAGATTGTGGGAGTCATGTGCAATACTCGATGCCACCGCGCCATGTTTCAGGCCGAAATAACGGCAGGAATCAGTGTCGCCATTTTGATTGCCACAGCCGGAGAAATCCCGGCTCCGATCGCCTTGCGAATGATGTAATCCATCGCTTCCTCCACATTGGAACACTCATGATCCGACCGGACTCCCGCCGCAATATAGGCGTTCAGATCCTTCCCGTCAAGGAGCGGCGCATACCCATCCACGATTTTGCCGGCTTCGGTGCAGTCGCAGATTTTCCGCAGAATCTCCGGATCGCAGCGCACGGTTCCGTAGCTGTTCATCATATCGGCAAGGCCAAGGACGCGCGGACTCGCATAATATGGCCGTAGTTTCTCCGCATTCAGAACTGCAGCGGATTCGTCCAGGCTCGTTGCCGGCACGCAGGCGGGCAGCATGAAGTAAACAGAAAGCATCAGGTCCTTTGTGGTTTCCAGCATAAATTTCAGGCTGTCAAGTCCTGCGACATTGGAGATCTCATGCAGATCGGTAACCACCGCAGTGGTTCCATGCGGCTTATCCTTTACTGAAAAATTCTATCACGGACTCAGCCTTCCCGTCATTCGTATCTTCCAAACATATGCCGCCGGGCGCACAGCAAAACAGGGAGCAGGCACTCTCTCCTGTTCCCTGTTCTGGTCTTTTTGAAAAGCCTGAACCATGCTAATGAAAATAGCAGGCATCACCGAAGCTGAAGAATCTGTACTTCTCCTTCACGGCTTCCTTGTACGCATTCAGCACGTGGTCTCTTCCTGCAAACGCCGAGACCAGCATCACCAGTGTGGATTCCGGCAGATGGAAGTTGGTAATCAGCCCGTCCATCACCTTGAACCGGTAGCCGGGATAGATGAAAATAGACGTGTTGTCCGCGCCCGCATGCACGATGCCGTTCTCATCCGCCGCAGACTCCACGGTGCGGCAGCTCGTCGTGCCGACGCAGATCACGCGTTTTCCCTTTGCGTGCGTCTCATTGATGAGATCTGCAGCCGCGGGCGGCACATTGTACCACTCGGTGTGCATATGGTGCTTCGTTACGTCATCCACCTTGACCGGACGGAAGGTTCCGAGCCCCACATGGAGCGTGACATAGGCCAGATTGACACCCTTGTCCTGAATTTTCTTCAGAAGATCCTCCGTAAAGTGCAGGCCTGCCGTCGGCGCCGCCGCACTTCCGTCAAACTTCGCGTAGACCGTCTGGTACATGTTGGGATCTTCCAGCTTGTGTGTAATGTAAGGCGGAAGGGGCATCTCGCCGAGCCGGTCGAGCACCTCCTCGAAAATGCCCTCATAATGAAACTTCACAAGGCGGTTTCCGTCATCCACGACATCCATGATCTCCGCCGTCAGCTGCCCGTCGCCAAAGGTTACCTCTGCGCCGGGGCGAAGCTTTTTGCCAGGACGCACCAGTGTCTCCCAGACGTCCCCTTCTCTTCTTTTCAGAAGAAGAATCTCCACGTTCGCGCCGGTTCCCACCTTGGTACCGAGAAGTCTTGCCGGAATGACCCGGGTGTTGTTCAGAACCAGAGTTTCTCCCGGCTCCAGGTAGTCCACGATATCATGAAAAATCCTGTGCTCCAGCTCCCCGGTCTTCCGGTCGATGCACAAAAGCCTGCAGGCGTCGCGCTGTTCGTTGGGATCCTGCGCGATCAGCTCCTTGGGCAGATCAAAGTAATAATCCGATGTCTTATGGCCGAGAGGAACACCCTCCCTGCTCTCCTGCACCTCTGCCGGGGAGGCCATATTTTCTTCCTTCATTTCACTCATTTTATACCTCACTGAGGCAGCCGGTGCGTCAGCACCGTTGCTGCAGCTCCTCCCTCACGCA
>CALEFO010000084.1 GCA_937877165.1 uncultured Lachnospiraceae bacterium
TCCAGAGAAATGGTGTAGGGATGAATTTCGCAGTAAACCTGATTTTCCCGGACTCTTCTCGCGATCAGCTGCTTGTACTGACCTCCGAAGTCCAGAACAACGATTAACTCTTTTTCCATAGCTGTTCCCCGCTGTACGAATCTGACCACGCCTTTTCTAAATTTTCACAGACGAGAAGGGCAGGCGCGCCGTCAGACTCAGTTGATGATACGTCTTATACATACATACGGCCGATAAGTCGCCGCACTGTACTTGATTCCTGTTGCCGCTGTGCTGGCATGAACAATGGTTCCGTTGCCGATATACAAAGCCACATGTCCGGGATAGCAAATAATATCTCCCGGCTGTGCATCCGCCAGAGAATCCACCGCAACTCCGGCACTCCGCTGTGCCACATCGGTTCTTCCAATCGAATATCCAAAGTGCGCGTAGACCAGTGAGGTAAAGCCGGAGCAATCCGTACCCTCTGTCAGGCTGTTGCCGCCGTACACATACGGATTTCCTACAAACTGGCAGGCATAATTCGCAACCGACTGCCCTGCCGCACTGCCACCTGAGCTGGAAGTCGACTGAGAGGAGCTTGAAGATGAAGAGGACTCCGAGGAACTGCTCTGCGTCTCCTGGGACGATGCAGCCTCCGAGGAATCGGTGCTCTTGGAGGCATCCTGTGCTGCTTGCCTTGCTGCCTCTTCCGCAGCCTTCCGTGCAGCCGCCTGCCGTTCCTGCTCCGCCCTTGCTGCTTCTGCTTCTACTGCAGCAGAAAGCTCAGCATTCTGTGCCTTCAGCTGTGCTGCAAGCTCCTGTGCCGCAGCTTTGGCCTCTTCAATCTGGGCGCTGACATCCGCGTTCTTTTCCTTCAGCTCATCTACCGTTTGCTGAAGTGCATCCTGCTCTTCCTCCAGACCGCGCTTCGATTCCTCCTGTTCGGACTTCTGCTCCTCCAGCTGCTGTTTCACCTCGGCGACCTTCTTCTGAACCTCCTGATATTCCTCCAGCTTCTTGCGGTCATAGGAATACAGCTCTTCCGCATAACCGACCTTGTTCAGCATATCCGAGAAGGATGTCGCCTTGATCAGGATCTGCACATATGTGGCATTTCCCTGTTCATACATATATTTGATGCGCTGCTTCATGGCGTTGTAGCGTTCCTCTTCATCCGCCTTGGCTGCATCATATTCTTTCTGCTTCTCTGCGATCTGGTCATCCAGCTGGGCAATGGTCTCCTCCAACAGCTGAATGCTGGCCAGATTCTCTACCAGCTGAGCATTCTTCTGCTCCAGCTCTTCGTTGATCTGCTGCTCCTGATTCTGCAGGGCCTTCGTTTCGCTCTGCGCGGCGTTCAACTGACTCTGTGTGGAATTCGATCTGCGGCGCAGTGAGTCCACGGACGTTGCCAGAACACCGAGCGAAGGTCCTGCTGCCAGAGCTCCTGCCAGAACAACCGGTACAAATGTCCCCGCAAGGAAGTGTTTCACTCTCGTTCGTAAAGTCATATATTCATCTTTTCCTGCCTGACCGCTGCTTACCTGCGGCAGCATGCAGAGAAATCTGTGAAAACGGATTCCCCTGGTGATCCATCAGAAGAATGCAATTACAGCTCGCAGTTTCCAACGGTTCTCGGGAAAGGAAGAACATCACGGATGTTCTCCATTCCGGTCAGGTACATGATGGCACGCTCAAAGCCAAGGCCGAAGCCCGCATGACGGACAGAGCCGTAACGGCGAAGATCCAGATAAAACTGATACTGGCTCTTATCCATCTTCAGCTCATCCATCCGGTTCTCCAAAATGGCAAGATCATCCTCTCTCTGGGAACCACCGATGATCTCGCCGATTCCGGGTACCAGGCAGTCACAGGCCGCAACCGTCTTTCCGTCCGGATTCAGCTTCATATAGAACGCCTTGATTTCCTTCGGATAATCTGTAACAAAAACAGGGCGCTTGAATTCCTTCTCTGTCAGGAAGCGCTCATGCTCCGTCTGAAGATCGCAGCCCCAAAATACCTTGTTCTCGAATTCGTCGTTGTGCTGCTCCAGAATCTTGACCGCCTCGGTATAGGTAATCCGGCCAAAATCGGAGGAAGCCACATGCTCCAGTCTCTCCAGAAGCCCCTTATCCACAAACTGGTTGAAGAAGGCCATCTCATCGGGAGCGTTTTCCATCACATAGCGGATGATATATTTGAGCATTGCCTCTGCAAGCTCCATGTCATCCTCCAGATCCGCAAAGCAGATTTCCGGCTCGATCATCCAGAACTCCGCCGCATGACGTGTAGTGTTGGAGTTCTCTGCGCGGAAGGTCGGTCCGAACGTATAAACATTACGGAATGCAAAGGCATAGGTCTCTACATCCAGCTGTCCGGATACCGTCAGGTTCGTAGGCTTGCCGAAGAAATCCTGTGAATAATCAACCGTACCGTCCTCTTTCTTCGGCAGGTTGTTCAGATCCAGGGTTGTCACCTGGAACATCTCGCCGGCGCCTTCTGCATCACTTCCGGTGATCTCCGGTGCGTGAACATAGACGAAATCTCTTTCCTGGAAAAATTTGTGAATGGCGTACGCCGCAAGAGAGCGGACACGCATCACCGCCTCAAAGGTATTCGTGCGGACACGAAGGTGCGGCATCGTGCGAAGATATTCAAAGGTGTGACGCTTCTTCTGCAGCGGATAATCCGATGTGGATTCTCCCTCTACCTCTGCGCGCTCCACCTGCATTTCCAGAGGCTGCTTCGCCTCCGGCGTTGCAACGATCTTGCCGGTTGCGATGATGGCAGCACTGATGTTGAGCTTTGCCAGCTTGGAAAAGTCCTCAATATCCGAAGAATAAACCAGCTGCAGATTTTTGAAGCAGGAGCCGTCGTCCAGTGCAATGAATCCGATGCTCTTGGAATCGCGGTTGGATTTGATCCATCCTGCGACGGTAACTTCCTGATCATAATACTTCTCAGGTTCTGCAAAAATATCTCTGACATCCACCAGCTTATAGGTATCTCTCATGCCATCCTCCTATCCGATCAGGAATCCTTCCTGTCTGTCTCGATCTGTGTGCCAGGACCGGATCCGGTCCTGGCACGCAGCAATCATTACTTACTGTGCATCTGTCTCAGAAGCATCTGTCGATGCAGATTCCACAGATGTGTCTGCCGCCGCATCCTCTGTGGAAGCGTCCGCCGCACTGCTGTCCGAAGCGTCCGCCGATGCATCCTCCGTAGAAGCGTCTGCAGCACTGTCCTCCGTACTGTCGGAGGAAGGTTCCGTAACTACAGCGCTCTTCTGCAGGAATTCCAGAACATTCTGAAGCATCATGGACTCACGAACCGACTCTGCATCCTCGGACTTCTTGAACTCATCCACGCTGCTGTAGCCCGCCTGAGCTGCATAGTTGGAAAGCTGTGTGTTGAACTCGCTGCGGGAAGGATTCAGATCTTCCTTGTCCGCAATGACCTTCATGACCAGAAGCTCCTTGGCAGAATCCGTCGCGTTGTCCGTAATGATCTGCTCCGGATTGTCCTCATCCGCATTCATAAAGGTGGTCAGGAAATCATCCAGCTCCATGCCGTACTGCTGCGCATACTTGTTATAATATGTCTTCATGGATTCTGAAAGGCGGTCCACCATCTCCTTCGGAGGATCCTGCTTGAAGGTACTGTTCTCAACTACGTACTGCGCGATCTTGCTCTGTACATTGCTGTCATAGGTGCTCTGTGCCTGCTGCATCAGCTGCTGACGGACGTAATCCTTATACTCGTCCACCGTAGAAACGCCGCTGATATTCTGTCCCGCAACCCAGTCATCTGTAAGCTCCGGAACAACCTTCTGCTGGATCTTGTTGATTTTTACCTTGAAAACAACAGCCTGCCCGGCAAGGTCCTCATTCTGCTTGTAGTCATCAGGGAACTTCAGGTTCAGCGTAACCTCCTCGCCGACCTTATGCCCCTTCAGTCCGTCCTCGAATCCGTCAATGAAAGTGCCGGAACCAATCGTCAGATCATACCCGGTTGCGCTTCCACCGTCGAATTCCTCCCCGTCCTTGGTTCCCGTGTAATCGATGTTAACGATATCCCCATCCTCTACATCATCGCGGTCCGTCACTTCCTCATTGGTGGCCGAGTTATTCAGCTGATACTGAACCATATACTCCACATAGGAATCCGATACTGAAGGAGCTGCCTCCTCCACGGGGATTGCACTATAGTCACAGGGCTCCGCATAATTCGATGCCTTCAGGCCGCTAAGGTAAGCCGCATTGTTCGAAGCGCAGCCTGCCAGAGAGATCGTAAGTACAACCGCTGCTGCAGCTGCAAGTATTCTTTTCTTCATATAATTTCATTCCTTTCCCAGAAGACCCAGGATTTTGAGCAAATCATTCCCAAGTCCATAGTAGATTACAGTTTAGCACAACGGAAAGGGCCATAAAAGTCTTTTTTCTTGCTCCTGCGGCATGCCAGGTGTTACAATTGCTTTAGTTATCCACAGTTTCAGGAGGAATATCTTGTGAGCACATCACTTATCATCACCCTTATTGTTATTGCCGTAATTATCGCTGCACTTGTCGGCCTCTATTTTCTCGGCAAGAGGATGCAGAAGAAGCAGGAGCAGCAGCAGGAGGCCGTTCAGGCATCCAAGCAGCCGGTCACCATGCTGGTTATCGACAAGAAGAAAATGCGCATCAAGGAGGCCGGTCTTCCGCAGGCAGTCGTTGATTCCACACCGAAGTATCTGCGCCGCGCGAAGCTCCCGATCGTCAAGGCCAAGGTCGGCCCCCAGATCATGAACCTCGTCGCCGATGACAAGATCTATGACGATATCCCGGTCAAGAAGCAGGTCCGCGCGATGGTAAGCGGAATCTATATTGTAGAAGTGAAGGGCGTGCACGGGCAGAAGCTCGAGAAGCCGCAACCGAAGAAGAAACACCTCATCGGCCGTTTCATGGACAAGGTCCGCGAGATCGGAAGCGCCGGTCCTTCCAAGAAGTCTTGATTACACCCGTTTGTTACCTGCAGCGAGCCTTTCGAATCGTTTCCCGGAGGATTGTTTTTCAAATGTCTGACACCGATCCTGTCAGCAAAGCTCCTGAACCATTGATTCTCAATGATTCAGGAGCTTTTTGATTGCCTGCAGGCAAATATTCTTCCCGGGTTCTTTCCGCAGAATCGGCCACATTAGTGAAACTTCGTAAGAAACTTCTGGAAATTCCGAAACTCTTCTTTCTCTTCCAGCTGTGCAAACGCTTCTCTGGCCGTTTCCTTGTCCTGATATACAGCGAATACCGTAGGACCGGAGCCTGTCATGATGCTCCCCAGCGCCCCGCGGTCCAGGAAAAACTGCTCCAGTCTTCCGATGATAGGATATGCTGCACCGGTTTTCTGTTCAAGGACATTGCCGAACAGACCGCACATTTTCCCAAGGTTTCCTTCACGGATGGCCTGTACCATACCATCCACATCCGGATGACGGAGTTCCTCCTCCGGGATGCTGTCATATTCCCGATAGACCCAGGCCGTGGAGACATCAAGGTCCGGCTTGCAGACAAGGAGAGTATTCTCCGGCGGCGCAGGAAGCTTCGTCAGCACCTCTCCAATTCCTTCGGAAAGCTGGGTTCCGCCCGCAATGCAGTAAGGGATATCTGCGCCAAGCGGAAGCGCCAGCTCCTGGAGCTTTTCATCCGGAACTTCCAGTCCGTACATCTTCCGCAAAAGACGAAATACCGCTGCCGCATCCGCGCTGCCGCCCGCCATACCGGCAGCAATCGGAATTTTTTTGTCAAGATGAATCCGGACACCCTTGGTCAGGCCGAATTCCCGGCGCATCACATTTGCCGCCCGCCATACCAGATTGGACGGTCCGGACGGTATTTTCCCGCTGTCCGTCGTCAGCTCAATTTCCTCTCCCGGTATCTCCGAAATCGTCACCGTATCGTAAATATCCACGGTCTGCATTACCATCCGCACCAGATGATACCCGTCTTCCCGCTTTCCGATTACGTCCAGATCCAGGTTGATCTTTCCGTATGCTTTTTCTGTAAATTCACTCATCCCTGCTCTCCGCATCCCTGCGCTGTATTTCCCGCACGCCGGTTTTCATGTGAAAGGGTCTCCGGCAGCCCAATACGCTTTGCGGCATCTGGACTGCTTTTACCGGACTGCTCCGACAATCTCTGTGATCGAATTCAAACGATGCCTTGCAGCATAGTCTTCCATTCCTTCCAGCACCTTAATCGTTGCGGACGGATCATGGAAATTTGCGGCACCAACGGCAACTGCGGAAGCTCCCGCAAGCATCAGCTCCAGTGCATCCTCTGCTGTCTGCACACCGCCCATTCCGATAATCGGGATGGAAACCGCACCGGCTGCCTCATAGACCATTCGCACCGCGACCGGGTGAATTGCAGGACCCGACATCCCGCCCGTCTTGTTTGCGAGCACGAACCGCTGACGCTCTACATCAATCTTCATTCCCGTGATGGTGTTGATCAGGGAAACAGCATCTGCCCCGCCCGCCTCTGCAGCCCTGGCCATCTCCGCAATACTGGTGACATTCGGCGTAAGCTTCATGATAATGGGCTGCCTGGCGATCTTTTTGATCCTGGAGGTGATCTCATAAAGGCTGTCCGTCTTCGTTCCGAAGGTGATGGCTCCCTGCTTGACATTCGGACAGGACACATTGATCTCCAGCATATCCACGCGGCTCTCATCCCCCAGACGTTCCACAACCTCCAGATAATCCTCTTCGCTGTGTCCGCAGACATTGACGATGACTCGGGTATCGTACTGCTTCAGAAAGGTAAGATCTCGTTCCACGAAAACATCCACGCCCGGATTCTGAAGACCGATGGCGTTGAGCATTCCGCCATAGACCTCCGCAACGCGCGGGGTGGGATTCCCCGGCCACGGGACATTCGATACGCCCTTCGTTACAACCGCACCCAGGCGGTTCAAATCCACGAAATCTGCATATTCCATGCCGGATCCGAAGGTTCCGGAAGCTGTCATCACCGGATTCTGAAAGGTTACGCCGGCAATCTTCACCGACAAATCCGGTCCTTTGCTCTTACTCTTTTCTTCCATACTGATATCCTTGTCCTTTTTTAAATTTCTACATCCTCCGCGGCAAAAACCGGTCCCTCCGTGCAGACCCGCGCGTTGTGTACATGGGAATGTCCGTCCTCCCGGGCCGTCTTCGCCACGCACCCGAGGCAGGCGCCTACGCCGCAGGCCATTCTCTCTTCCAACGAGATCCAGGCCGGGATGCCGAGTTCTCCGGCAAAGTCCTTCACTCCGCGCAGCATCGGCATCGGCCCGCAGGCGCAGACCGCATCAAAGTGCGTTTCCTTCTCCTTTGCAAGGAGTACCCGCACTGCGTCTATGACATTGCCCTTTACTCCCACGCTTCCGTCGTCCGTAGAAACAAGAAGCCTGCCTGCCCGTTCGAATTCTTCGGTAAGGAACAGGTCGTTTGTCCGATAGCCCATGACTGCCGTCACAAGACTTCGTGGATCTTCCCCGGCCGCCTGATTGGCCTCATAAAGAGCTTCTGCAAGTCCCAGCATCGGCGGAGCACCGATTCCGCCTCCTAGCAGCAGAATCTTCTTCCCCTTCAGGGAAGATACCTCATACCCGTTTCCGAGAATGCCGAGAAGATCCACCGTATCGCCTGCATGAAGCCGGGAAAACTCCCGCGTTCCCTTGCCGACCGTCCGATAGACCAGCCGCAGCGTCCGCTCTTCTTTATCCCATTCGCAGATGGAAATCGGTCTCGGAAGAAGAGAAGCAGCATTCTCCGGATAAACGCCAACGAACTGCCCGGGCTTTACCTCCTCCGGAGCGGAAGACTCCGGATACTGCACCGTCAGGGAATAAATTTCCTCCGCAATTTGTCCGGCCTCTGTCACCGGAAGTGTCTGTTTGCTTTTCTTTTCTGACATTCTTACCCTTCTGTGCCGCGCCTTTTGCGGCACTCCGAGGAGAAATGCCCGAATGGGCTTTCTCCGATGGAATCATCGAAATTGGGGCCGCTTGGCGGCACCAATTCGTGTTTGAATGCGATCGCATCGGCGATCACAT
>CALEFO010000085.1 GCA_937877165.1 uncultured Lachnospiraceae bacterium
AAATCCCAGGCCCTCAAGGACACCACGCACCGCAGCGAGTGGCAGTCGATCATTCCGCTGGCCTCCCTTGTTGTTGCCATGTGCTTCCTGTTTCCGTCGATTTCGACGTACCTCATTCAGCCGGTTCTGAGCCAGATGTTCCGGAAAAATGTCCCCGCTGTCATCGGCGGCTCGGACATCATTGTCATGCTGTTCATGTTCGCTCTGGTTGTGGCACTCCCGATCGCGGGTGTGTTCATCTCAAGGCACCGCGGCGGCATTACGGAGCACAACACAAGGTCCTATATGTCCGGCGTCAACGCAGCGGACGACCGGCATTTCCTGAACTCGTTCGGTGACGTGCAGAGTGTGTACATGTCGAACTGGTACATGATTGACTTCATCGGCGAGCTGAAGATCATGAAGCCGTGTCTGTTTCTGTCCACGGCCATTCTGATCACGTTCCTGATGATTATCATAGGGAGGGCCCTGTAATGATATCGATTGCGTTAAAACTTCTGATGGCAGTGGTTTCCATCCTTCTCATCGGTCCTCTGGTGGGAGGACTTTTATCCGGGACGGACCGGTTCCTCTCCGCGCGAATGCAGAGAAGACAGGGACCGCCGATCCTGCAGCCGTTTTATGACATCAGCAAATTTTTCCAGAAAAAGGCCTATATCGTAAATGGCCTGCAGCACTTTCTGGTGGTCGGACACCTTTTGTTTCTGATGCTGTCGATCGGGATCATCTACGCGGGACAGGATATCCTGCTTGCGATTTTTTCGCTGACGCTGGCGGAGATGATGCTGTGCCTGGCCGCGTTCTCGGCGAGCGCGCCGTATTCGAACATGAGCGCGCAGCGCGAGATGCTGCAGATGGCCTGTGCAGAACCGATTCTGCTCCTTTTGTGCATCGGCCTGTACCTGTCCTCCGGAAGCTTTATGGTGAAGGACATCATCCGCTGCGACCTTCCGGCAGTGGTGAAGACACCGGGCATTTTCTTTGCTTTTCTGATTGCTCTTCCGATCGAGCTTCGAAAGTCACCGTTTGACATCAGCACCTCCCATCACGCACATCAGGAGATGGTAAAAGGTGTGACAACGGATATCTCGGGGAGCGTCCTCGGCTTTGTGGAGCTCTCGGAGTGGTACGAGCTGTTTCTGATGGTGACGCTAACGGGGCTGTTTTTCATGGATTCCAACCCGATTTCTATCGTGTATGCCATCGCTGCGGCATTGATCACGATGTTCGGCATGACGCTCTGCGACAACGTGTTCCCGCGTGTCCGCTGGGAGCGGATGCTCGCCTTTACCTGGGGAACGACCCTGGTTGCGGGTGGAGGAAACATGCTGATTCTGATGCTGATTGACAAGTAGGAAGCATCGGAAGATGGAAAGAGCAGGCGGACAAGGAATTGGTGCCGCAAAAAACGCGGCACAGAAAGGTAAGTTTGAAAGTGACATCGATATGTCATGCTCGAGGGTAAGGGTCGCGTTCCGAAATATCTTTATTGATCATTTCAAGATACGGGACCATAACTCCTGGGCGTTTCGGCAGAATATATGTCCGATCCAGCTCGTCGAAGCGAAAGCTCTTCCTGCCTCCCTTCTCCATCCTCTCCCAGAAGGGGAGGAATTCCCGGAACGGCAGATAGTAATACACGTCCATTCCCGTGTAATAGATCAGGAAAAAGGCAATTCCATCCTGCTTCTCGAACTGCCGCATGAACTCCACCTGATGCGGATGAATGTTCTGCAGCGCAAATGTGGAGGTTTTGGCTTCCTTCGCGTCGAAGCAGACGGGATACCCCTGCACGACGCCAATATAGTCCACCGTACTTTTCTGGTCAAAATACGCCAGTGTGATCTGCCTGCTTTCCTTGTCCAGCCGGATCGGTGTAATCGGAGTCGGAATCTTCTGAATCAGGCACAGATTCTCCTCCTTGTAGGTCTCATTGGTCCGGTTGATTTCTTCTTCCAGAAGGGAGCCGCGAAGCCCCCGCGAATTCCATGTCGGCATAGGTGTTTTCTCCTGCTTATTTACCTGGCATATGCATCACCTTCCCATACACGGAAGGCTCCCGGCAGGAAATGACCATTCCGGAGAGAGAAGGAAATTCAGGCAAAAGCTCCGGGAACTCCACCCGCTGGCACAAAAGAAGCTGCGTCCTTACGCCAAGCCTCCGGGCGCTTTCATTCGCCTCGCGGCTTCCATACTTCGGATCACCCAGAATCGGATGCCCCATCCGTGCAAAATGGGCACGGAGCTGATGGGTTTTGCCGGTAATCAGCTGCGCCTCCACGAGCGTTACATCTTCGCTTCCTGTTCTCATGGAAAGCTTTCCGAACGAGACGGGGCGGTACTCCGTTTTCGTGTAAACGGCTCCCTCCTGCTTCCTGTCATAAACCCGGACGGTATTGGATGAGCTGTCCTTGACAAGATACCCTTCCATGACACCTGCCCTCTCCACCCTTCCAAGGACGATCATGCGGTAAAATTTCTTCAGCCGATGCTCTCTTTGCAGCATCGTAAGAAGATGGCTCCCGGGAAGCGTTTTCGCAAGAAGAACAAGTCCCTCGGTGTTCCGGTCCAGACGGTTCTGCACGGAAGGAACGAACCTGCGAAGCGAACTCTCCGTCACATCTCCCCGCGCTGCAAGAACCCCCAGAAACCACTCATTCAAGGAAACATCCACGGGCTCCGCCTTCTGGGAGAGAATCCCCGAAGGCTTATAAGCCGCCGCAATGTTTTCATCCTCATAGACAAGCTGCAGGGACGGGTACCTTCCGGCAAGAAGCCGATACGCCTTTTCGGCCTCCAAAAGCCTGCCCGAAGCAGATTTTTCCCCGGGGCCGAGGCCGTTTTTCTTCTCTTTCTGCAGCGTTCCCAGCCCTTGCTCATTCAGAACTCCCCCCATCTTCTGAAAGGTCTCATCCGAGAGAAAAAACTTCACGCAGTCTCCCTGCGCAGTCACTTCCTTTCCCTCCGCCTTGTGTCCGTTCAGCGTGATGTTTTTCTTCCGCATCATTTTGTAGACAAAAGAAGAAGGGGCCTGCGGCAGAATTCTTCGGACGTATTTATCCAGCCGCTGTCCCTTCTCGTTCTCTGCAATCACATATTCCTGCATGCTCTGTCCTGCTTCCTTCCGGATTCCGCACGGCCGGCCCTTACGGCATCCTCAACCTCTCACAGCGAAATCCTGTACAACAGCTCCAAAAGCTTCTCATGATCCTTCCCATCCACTTCCAGGTCATTCAGCTGATCCAGCCGGGTCAGATACGCCGGAAGATCACGAAAAATTTTGATCTGATATCCGTGAATTCCGTTTCCTGTCAGCATTCTGCGAAGGTGCTGCTCTCCTGCCCGGCAGTCGCATTTGGAATCCGCCGTAAATGCAGCAATACTGCCTCCTCCAATGGTCAGATGCCGGATATTGAAGTTCTTTTTCTCACTGGTAAAGTACAGATCATACGCGTTATCCAGGTTCCCGACATGCTTCTCAACACCCGCATGCACCTCCTCCGGGCATTCCCCGGCCCGGACCAGCATGATGAAATTTACCGTGTACTTGGCAGCAGGCAAAACCACCAGAACCGCCAGAATCGTAAACAGATTCCGATTGGTCCCGAAGTACGCCTGGGCGCCGAAATACATCATGAGTGCCATGGCATATAAGAGCACCATAACAAGAAGCGTCCTGCCGCGCTGCTTCCTCAAATAGCCGAATTCTCCTTTTCCGCCTTTTCCCATGTTCTGAAACCCTTTCCTCAATTTCTCAATCGAAAGGCGTCCATCCATCCCTCTTCGTAGATGAACGGACGCCCCGCGTCGTGTTCTGTCAATAATTATGCAAAAAATGAAGCCTGTCTGCTCTTTTCACTCACCGGTCAGGCTTCCCTGCTCTCAGCCTGTGCATCTCCTGCCTGCATCTGCTGCGCCTCTGCGGCAGCCTGCTGCTGCGCGATTACAGCCGCCTGTGCCTGTGCACCGGCCTCCTGAACAGCCTGGTTTGCAGTCGCCTGCTCGATGGCAGTTGCCTGCTGCCTTGCGGCCTCCGACTGCTGTTGCTGCTGAAGCAGCGCGTTCCGGTCATTCTGCACGTTCTGAAGATAGGAATTCATGCTCTGGAGCGTGGACTGGTAGACATTGTTGGTATCACTGATGACATTCTGGGTCAGCTGCTCCAGATGTGCCAGCATATCCGACAGGTACGCCTGTGCCTGACGGTTGTATTCGTTGACCTGCTCCGAAGCGGCGCCGACGATCTGCTGTGCCTGATTCTGCGCCTCCTGCACCATCGCAGTGGACTGCTGCTGCGCCTGCGTCATGATATCATTGGCCTGGCTCTGCGCGGACATCACCATCTCGTTGGCCTGATCCGTTGCCTTCTGAGTCGTATCGGCCGCCTCCTGATTAGCTGCTGAAACCATCTGGTTCGCCTGCTCGTAGGCCTGCTTCATGACCTCTTCTTCGTTGATCTGCTGATTCATCTGCTCCGTGGCCTTCTGAATCAGTGCCTGTGCCTTTTCCTTGGCATCTGCAAAAATTGCGTCCTTCTGATCCAGAACCTCGCGGTATCTCGCCACTTCATCCGGGATGACATCACGCAGCTCTTCGACCAGCGTATCGATCCGTTCCCGGTTCACCAGAATATAGTCCTTGGAAAGGGGCTTGTATTTGCAGGTTTCGAGAAAATCCTCAATCTCATCAATCTTGCGTTCGATCTTGTTGCTGCTCATAGCGGGCTGTGCCTCCATCTGCACCGTTTCTTCTGTCTCTTCTTAATTCAGGCCGGTCTGCCCGGTCCTCTCCGGTGCGCTCTCTGATTCCGATGACGCGCTGCTTCCTTCCGCACACTCTTCAGTTCTTCTGACTGCCCTTCGTCCTGTGAAGTGCTTCGTACTTCTCCCGAACCATTTCCTCCACCTCGGGAGGAACGCATACGCTGATATCACCGCCAAACGCTGCAATCTCCTTGACGCTCGAGGAACTCAAATACGCGTACTGAAGGCTCGTTGTCAGAAAGACCGTATCCACGTTCCCGTTGGACAGGAGCTTGTTGGTCTGTGCAATCTGCAGTTCATATTCGAAGTCTGTGACCGCACGCAGTCCCCGGATGCTCACATGCGCTCCGATTTTCTGTGCGTAATCGATCAAAAGTCCGTAATAGGAATCCACACGAATGTTAGGAATTCCACAGGTTACATCCTGTAGCATTTTAACACGTTCTTCCACTGAAAACAACGGAGTCTTCGCCTTATTGTCCAGTACGCAGACCGTCACCTCATCAAACATTCTGGCAGCACGCCGGATGACATCAATATGTCCGTACGTAACCGGATCAAAACTGCCCGGATAAATTGCCTTAATCATAATGATACCCCGCTGAGGCAAAATCCGCGAAGGCGATTCTGCCTGCTGCATAATTTACTGCACCTTCCGGATGAACAAATGGCGCTGTGAGCGGTAATCCTTCTCTCTTACAATCTGGAGGCCGCTCTCCTCCAGGAAGGAGAAATCCGTATCCAGGGCGGTCTCTGCAATAATCAGCGTCTCCTTGGTCACATACGGAAGTGTGGCAAGCTCTAAAAGGGCGCGCCTGCAGGTATCCGCCTGATACGGCGGATCCAGATAAATGATGTCCGCCTGCTTCTCATGAATGTGATGCAGTGCATTCAGCACATCCATCTTCAGAAGGATGCCGGTTTCCTCGAAATGCGTCTTGTGAAGATTCGCCTGGATGCACTTTGCTGCGTCCCGTCCGTTTTCCACCAGATACGCCTTCTTCGCACCGCGGGAAAGCGCCTCAATGCCGATGGCTCCGCTCCCCGCGCACAGATCCAGAAAAACACAGCCAGGAACATCAAACTGGATGATGTTGAACAGGGTCTCCTTGATGATGTCCTGCGTGGGTCTTGTATCGGTTCCCTCCGGCGCCGCAAGCGGCATGCTCCGCGCCGTTCCTGCAATTACTCTCATAATGACATTCCTTTCTTTGACTCTCGAATGTACTATTTTTTGGTTCCTTTTCCTCCCCGGCCCGTGGACTTCAGATGATTCAGGTCCACCTCGCGGTCATACCAGGAGACCACATTCGGCACATTCGGGTTCAGAATCCAGGCATCCTCCACAGCATCCTTTGCGGAAAGCTTGATGCCCCGGACGCCTCGTGCTGTTTTTTTCTGCTCCGGAATCTCTTCCAGCCCGTATTTCAGGAAGAAGCCCTCCTTTGTCCGCAGCACAATGTTCAGCTGATCCGTGATGGCCCCTGCCATGACAAGCCGGTCATCATCGTCCAGCTTCGTTGCCTGAATGGTCAGACGCGTCACATCGAACTCCCCGCCGCTTACGATCTTGACATAGCCTTGTTCTGTCACAAAAACCAGGCGGTACAGGTTCAGCTCGCTCTGGTTCGTGATGTAAACTACGTTTTCCTTCGCGGAATCAAACTTGCAGACATTGTCGATGGGGCGTCCCTTTTCCTTGAGCTTTGCCATCGGAAGGTCGCTTACCTTGACGGTATGCATCATCCCGGTATCCGTGAAGACGCAGACCCTTCCAAGATTTGAACAGATAAAATGCACACGAAACTCCGTGTCCACCGTCTCCTTATTGCGCTCATAAGTGGCAAGATCCATGGTCTTGGCATAGCCGAAGCGGTCCATGACGAACATGACCTTCGTTTCTTCCTCTTCCGGCTTTACGTAAACCATCTCCTCGCCCTGCGTAATTTCAGTTCTGCGCGGGGAAGCAAACTCTTTTTTGAAGCGCGCAAGCTCTTCCCGGATGACCCTTGTCATTGAGCTTTTCTGCTCCAGAATGTCCTCATAGCGGTAAATGTTGGCGACGGTCTCCTCATGCTCCTTCAAAAGAGCATTGATTTCCAAACCGACGAGCTTGCGCAGGCGCAGCTCAAGAATCGCATCCGCCTGCCTCGGTGTAAAGGCAAGCTGTGCCGCCATCACCGCGGATTCCCTTGTCTTGAAGCGGATGCCGTCCGTCACGCCCTCCACAAGGCACTTCTTCGCCTGCTGGGTGGAGTCTGATCCGCGGATAATCTCGATGATGAGGTCAATGACATTGCAGGCCTTGATAAGGCCCTCCT
>CALEFO010000086.1 GCA_937877165.1 uncultured Lachnospiraceae bacterium
TCTGGCACGAACGTTATTGTAGCGGGTCCAGACACCGGAGTAAAGAATATTCCGGAGAATGGAGAGATTTTCCACGCAGGGAAGAAGCTCGAAGGCCTCGCAGCTGCGGGAGATCATCATCGTGAGAATCTGATGGCAGCGGTCATCGAAGTCCGGCCGGTCTGCGATGCGCTTGAGCGGGTTGAAGCTTCCGCTTTTTGTGTCCTTTTCGAGATCATCGTAGGCGTCCATGATGTAGATGAATTTGCCGAGATAGAAGCCCATGTGACGGAGCGGCTCCTTCCACTCGTCCTCATGAACGGCAAAAAGCTCCGCCATGATATCTCCGAAGTAGCCTGCGACAAGGTCGATGTCACTGGAACCTGCGGCCTCTGCCTCATGGAGCCTATCCAGCCGGTCCTTGATGACGGCGGCCTTGTGACCGTAGTCAATTCCGGCCTTCTTGCTGCGGCCATGGAGGAGCCTTGAGAGCATCAGCTTGTAGAATTTGTGCTCGTCGTTCCAGTCATCCAGGCAGGAGTAATAGGACAAAATCAGATTCATGTCCGCTGCATATTCGGTATAGCGGTTGATACGGGTGGGATGCTCGCCGAGAGGATGCGCGATGCAGCGTGTCTGCCCGACGGTGTCCTTTGCATCATAAAGGTCACACAGAACCATGATAAGGAAGGTCATGTCATAGCTGAGCGTCATCTGACCGGGAAAACCGTACTTTCTCTTCAGCTCGCGGCAGAATCCGCAGTAGTAGGAACGGTAGAGCCCGACCTCCCGGACCTTCAGCTCCTGTTCATTGATGACAACATAACCAAACATAGCAACCTCTCTTCAGGAACGCTTCTTGAATTCCTTGCCACACTTGGGGCAGCGGACCATAATCCGGCCCTTTCCCTTCGGAATACGGATCTTCTGACCGCATTGCGGACACTTGTATATGTGATATCCGGCATTCTGCCTGCGCTGCTGAGAATTGTTCCTCATCCGCCAGATGAAATTCTGAAAGCGTGCGGAAAGAGAACGAGTCAGGTTTCCGAACCAGCAGCCGAATTTGCTGTTGCGTATCTTCTCTGTGATCTCCAGGTATTTGCGGTTCTCGTTGTATCGTTTGGCAATATTGCGTGAGAACATTCGGAAGTACATATAGATTAGAAGAATCAGAGAAAGCCACCACAGAAGCGGCATTCTCAGGATGAGATCCATAACGATCAGAACCAGAATGACGCCGGAGAGAAACTGGCCGAATTTGTCGGCACCGTAACGCCCCTGCATGAACTGCATGAATTTGTAGCGGAAACGATCAAACATGGGAGAAACCTCTTTCATGAAATAAATCACTGTCCAGGATACTGATCTTATTGTAAATTCCGTGAAGTGATTTGCAATGAAGGAAGATCAAAAATAGTATTAAAAAAATCTAAAGCTCTCAGGCTTTGAGAACTCCGGGACACTTTTATGATTCCGTCAGGGATTCCGCCAGGAAAAGTTTCCGGTAAAATAATCGGGAATCTATTGACATGGTCCGGAAGGCAGAGTATAACAAATACCATAATTCATACAAAGATAGTATGAATTAAGCGAAGGCACAAAAGGGAAATAACAGATTTTCCTGCATTCCGGGAAATGAGAGTAAAAGAGGAGAAACCATGATGAAAAAGAAAATTATCAGCACCGTGATCGCAGCAGCTGCAGCATTTACCCTCCTGGCAGGTTGCAGTTCTTCGGATTCCGGCGCAGCAGCGTCGGCGGCATCAACAGAGGCGGCGGCAGAGACAGAGACGGCGGCGTCAACGGCAGGGGAGGCGGCTTCTGAGGCGGACACTTCAGAGACTGCAGATGCAGAAGCGGTGGATGTTTCCAATGCGGACGGACTTCTGAAGCAGGTATTGGACAAGGGAACCCTGGTTGCCGGAATGGAGGGCGACTGGGCACCGTGGTCCTATCATGACACAGATTCCAATGAAGTCATCGGTTTTGACGCGGATACCGCAAGAGCGATCGGTGAGAAGCTTGGCGTCAAGGTAGAAATCGTGGAGGCTCCGTGGGAGTCTCTGTTTGCGGGGCTGGATGACGGACGGTATGACATTGTCGTCAACGGTGTCGAGGTGACGGATGAACGCTCCGAGAAATACGACTTCTCAGAGCCTTATGCGTATATTCACACTGCACTGGTCGTTCGCAAGGACAATGACGAGATTAAGAGCTTCGACGACCTGAAGGGCAAGAAAACCGTGAACTCCATCGGATCCACCTACATGGAGCTTGCAGAGAGCTACGGCGCAAGCGCGGCGGGGGTTTCCACTCTGAATGACACCATTCAGAACGTCATTGACGGACGTGCGGATGCGACCCTGAATGCGGATGTTTCGATCTATGATTATCTGAACCAGCAGCCGGATGCGAACATCAAGATTGTTGCAACCACAGAGGAGGCAAGCCACGTAGCAATCCCGATCCGCAAGGGCGATGATACGGCTTCCTTTGAGAAGGCTGTCAATGAAGCCATTGAGGAGCTGAAGGCGGACGGAACGCTGGCGGAGCTGTCGGAGAAGTATTTCGGATCGGATGTGACAAAAGAATGACGCACTGCGTGCGTTTGCTCCCGCATCGGAGAAACCGCCTGCGCGAAATTTTCTTTGCGGCACTCGCAGAAAGAAATGAATTGAGAGACGAATTATGCATGTAACAGAAGATATTCATGAGCTGGTCGGGCACACCCCGCTCATCCATCTGACCCATCTGGAGCTTCCGGAGGGAGCCGACATTTATGCGAAGGCAGAGCTTCTGAATCCGGGCGGCTCCATCAAAGATCGGCTGGGGGATCATATCATTCAGAAGGCGGAGGCAGACGGAAGACTGAGGCCCGGCGGAACCATTCTTGAGATTACGGCGGGCAACACCGGGATCGGGCTTGCGTTTGCAGCACTCAACCGTGGATATCGCCTGATTCTGATTGTTCCCTGCTGCTACTCGAAAGAGAAGCAGATCGTTATGCGGGCGTTGGGAGCGGAAGTGGTGACGGTCAGCGCAGAAGGAGGACTTCCTGGAGCGAAGGCGAAGGCGAAGGAGCTGCTGAAGGAGATCCCGGGCGCGTATTTCGTGGATCAGTTCGACAATCCGGACAATCCGGAGACCTACTACGAGACGCTGGGACCGGAAATTTATGAACAGCTTGACGGAAGAATCGACTGGTTTGTTACGGGAGCTGGGTCCGGCGGAACCTTCTCCGGGACGGCGAAATTTCTGAAGGAGAAAAATCCGCAGATCCGCACGGTGCTGGCAGATCCGAAGGGATCCATCATCGGCGGAGGTGAGCCTGGACATTTTCGAATTGAGGGAATCGGCAATGATTTTGTCGCAGGAACCATGGATCTGTCACTTGTGGACAGCGTGGAGAAGATCGGCGACGAGGATGCGTTTGCAGCCTGCCGCGTGCTTGCTGCAAAGGAAGGCATTTTTGCCGGCTCTTCCAGCGGAGCGGGACTTGCGGGAGCACTGCAGCTGATTCAGAAGGGAGCCCGCGGGAATTTTGTGATCATCATTCCGGACCGGGCAGAGCGGTATTTTTCCGAAGGTCTCTTCGAGTAGAGAGTGTCAAAGCATTCCGGTATTAAAATAAGGGAAAATGGGAAGGAGTATGAAGATGGCAAGAATTCACAAGATTGATCCTGAGACGGCGCCGGAAGAAGTAAAAAAAGCAATCGAGGAGCATGTGGCCAAGGGCTACCGCGTTACGAATGAGAAGCTCACACTCCTGCACAGCGTGCCCTGTTTCCAGGCCATTGAGGTTGGATCCTACGCGGTGGACGAGGAGCTTGCTTCGATTGTCGGAAAGCGCGCTGCGGACATTTATGAGTATGCGATCTCGGCAGCCAATGACTGCATTGTATGCACGACTTATTTTAAGAAGCTTCTGACCTCGGAGGGAATTGACATTAACAATTTTGCATTCACAAAGGATGAGGAGCTTCTGGTAGAGTTCGCCCGTGCGCTTGCCAATGATCCCAGACACGTACCGGCAGAGCTCAAGGACAGGATGCAGGCAAGATACAGTGACCGCGAGTTTGTTGTCATCACCTCTATGGGAATCATGATGCTTGCGAACAACTACTTCAATGACATCATGGAAGTGGAGCCCGAGAAAATGTGATCGGAGCAGAGCCGTTTAAAATTTTATAAAACTTTCTGAATTAAGAGCCTCACTCCCGGTGGAAAAGCGCGAATTCCTTTTATATAATAGGAAAACGTGACTTATTTTACAGGAAGTGAGGTTTTTATTATGCACATGATTCAAGTCCTCGCGGGTCAGATCCGGCAATATAAGAAATCAACGATTTTGACTCCGATCTTTACACTTCTGGAAGTCCTGATGGAAATCCTGATCCCGTTTGTTACGGCATCTCTTATCGATAAGGGAATCCAGGCAGGCAACATGGAGCGGATCATTCATTATGGCCTGCTCATGCTCCTGATGGCATTTGCAAGCCTTTTGTTCGGCATTCTGGGAGGCGTGTTCGCTTCGGATGCTTCCACGGGCTTTGCGGCGAATCTTCGCGATTCCATGTATACGAACATTCAGAAATTCTCCTTTTCCAACATTGATAAATACTCCACGGCGGGACTTGTCACGAGAATGACCACCGATGTCACGAACCTTCAGAATGCGTTCATGATGATCATCCGCATCGCAGTCCGCGCCCCTCTGATGATGATCATCGCGCTTGTGATGTGCGTGGTCATCAGTCCGAAAATCAGCCTGATTTTCCTGGGAGCCCTGGTGGTTCTCGGAGTGTTCCTGTTCGTTATCATCGGGAAGGCGTCGGATGCGTTTCGGGCGACCTTCCGCAAGTATGATGATCTGAACGCCAGTGTGCAGGAAAATGTATCGGCCATCCGCGTGGTCAAGGCGTTTGTCCGCGAGGATCACGAGAAGTCGAAGTTCAACAAGGCCGTGGAGGAGCTCTATAAGCTGTTCGTTCGCGCTGAGAAGCTGGTTGTCATGAATATGCCGGTTATGACATTGGTTGTGGATGCCTGTATCATCGGCGTTTCCTGGTTCGGTGCGCGGCAGATCGTGGGCGGCTCCATGACGACCGGTGAGCTGACCTCTTTGTTCAGCTACATTATGATGGTTCTGTTCAGCCTGATGATGCTGTCCATGATTTTCGTTATGATCACGATGTCGGCGGCCAGCGCACAGCGTATTTGCGAGGTCCTTGAGGAGAAGCCGGACATCTCGAATCCGGAGAACCCGGTCATGGAGATGAAGGACGGCAGCATCGACTTTAACGATGTGGATTTCGTCTATAAGAGAAGAGAAATTTCCTATGATAAGAATGGGAACGAGGTCATTACCATTCAGGATGTGGCTAAAGAGCGTGAAGAGAGAACCCTGCATCGCCTCAATCTTCATATTCGTTCCGGAGAAACCATCGGAATCATCGGTGGGACGGGCTCCGGCAAATCCTCGCTGGTGAACTTGATTTCCCGTTTGTATGATGTCACAAATGGAAGCATTGCGGTTGGCGGTGTGGATGTGCGGAAGTATGACCTGGAGGTCCTCCGCAACAATGTCTCCGTGGTCCTGCAGAGCAATAACCTTTTCTCCGGGACGATCATCGACAACCTGAGATGGGGCAATCCGGATGCAACACTGGAGGACTGCAAAGAGGCCTGTTCTCTTGCCTGTGCAGATGAGTTCATCGACAGGATGCCGGACGGCTACGACACAAGGATCACGCAGGGAGGAACCAATGTCTCCGGCGGACAGAAGCAGCGCCTCTGCATTGCGAGAGCTCTCATGAAGAAACCGAAAATTCTCATTCTGGATGACTCAACGAGTGCCTGCGACACTGCAACGGATGCAAAGATCCGCGGCGCCTTTGCCACGAAGATCCCGGGTACCACGAAGCTGATCATTGCGCAGCGGATTTCCTCTGTGAAGGACGCAGACCGCATCATCGTGCTCGACAATGGCACCGTCAACGGGTTCGATACGCATGAGAATCTGGTGAAGAATAACGAGATCTACCGCGAGATTTATGAGTCGCAGACGCAGGGCGGCGGGGATTTTGATGAGCCGCAAAGCCAGGACGCGGAGTGAGGATGCACGAGAAATCGGAATGCTTTGCAGAGAGGATTCATGCAGAGGAGAGTCCGGGATGGAAAGGGCCATCCACCTGCATGAGTGAGATGAGGATAAAATTATGCCAGGTATGAGAAATAACATGAAGGTCCGCCCGAAGGTGGATAATCCGGGGCAGCTTTTTGGGCGGCTGATGAAGCTGATCATGAAGAACTACCTTGCCCCATTTGTTCTGGTCGTTGCCTGTATTCTGGTTGCTGCTTGGGCAACCCTTCAGGGAACGCTGTTCCAGAAAACGCTGATCGACAGCTATATTCTGCCGATGCTCGCAGACGGGAGTCATGACTTCTCCCCTCTTGCCGCGGCATTGGTAAGGCTTGCGGTGATCTACGGAATTGGCATTGCGGCATCCTACACATATCAGCGTATCATGATCACGATTTCGCAGGGGACGCTCCGGGATCTTCGAAAGGAGCTGTTCGCACATATGGAATCGCTGCCCATTGGCTATTTTGATCAGAATGCACACGGTGATATCATGTCAGTCTATACCAATGATATTGATACACTGCGTCAGCTGATCAGTCAGAGTATCCCGCAGACGATCAACTCCATGGTGACGCTGATTATTACGTTTGTTTCGATGATTGTTCTGTCCTGGCCGCTGACCATCATCAGTGTGCTGATGGTGGTGGTGACCATGTTTGTTTCCGGACGGCTTGCGAAGAAGTCCGGAACCTATTTCGTTCAGCAGCAGAAGGATCTGGGACGGGAGAACGGCTACATTGAGGAGATGATGAATGGCCAGAAGGTCGTCAAGGTGTTCTGCCACGAGGACAAGGCCGTGGAGGATTTCCGGAAGCTGAACGGTCAGCTGAGGAACAGTGCGAATCTCGCCAACCGCTATGCCTCCATTATGATGCCGGTCAACGGGAACCTTGGCAACATCAGCTACGTTCTGTGCGCTGTGGTCGGTGCGGCACTGGCTCTTGCAGGCTTTGGCTCTACGACCCTCGGAACACTGGTTTCCTATCTGACGCTGAACAAGAATTTCTCGCAGCCGATCACACAGATCGCACAGCAGATGAATTCCATCATCGCGGCACTGGCCGGTGCGGAGCGAGTGTTCCGGATGATGGATGAAGCGCCGGAGAAGGATGAGGGCTATGTCGAGCTGGTGCGCGCGAAGGAGAATGCGGACGGAAGCCTTGTTGAGACCAGGGAGCGCACGGGGATCTGGGCATGGAAGCACTACCACAAGGCGGACGGCACCACCACCTATGTGCGCCAGCGCGGCAAAATTACCATGGAGAACGTGGACTTTGGGTACAATCCGGAGAAGACCGTGCTGCATGACATCAATCTGTTTGCAGAGCCTGGCCAGAAGATTGCCTTCGTCGGATCGACGGGCGCAGGCAAAACCACCATTACGAACCTGATCAACCGGTTTTATGACATCCAGGACGGTAAGATCCGTTACGATGATATCAACATCGACAAGATTAAGAAGGCGGACCTTCGTCATTCGCTCGGCATGGTACTGCAGGATACCCATCTGTTCACCGGAACCGTGATGGACAACATCCGTTACGGGCGTCTGGATGCCTCCGATGAGGAGTGCATGGAAGCGGCACGACTTGCGAATGCAGACGGTTTTATCCGCCGTCTTCCGAACGGTTATGACACGATGCTGCGTAACGATGGCGCGAATCTCTCGCAGGGGCAGCGTCAGCTCCTTGCCATCGCAAGAGCGGCCGTGGCGGATCCGCCGGCTTTGATTCTGGACGAAGCGACCTCCTCGATTGATACCCGAACAGAGAGTCTGGTGCAGAAGGGCATGGATGCGCTGATGAAGGGAAGGACAACCTTTGTGATCGCGCACCGGCTTTCTACGGTCCGAAACAGTGACTGCATTATGGTTTTGGAGCAGGGACGGATCATTGAGCGGGGAACGCACGAGCAGCTGATTGAGGCAAAAGGCAGATATTACCAGCTGTACACGGGCAATAAGATCGGGGCCTGAGCCTGTGGCCTGCCGGTTCCGGAAAAGATCTGATCAGAAGAGCAGAATACAGTAGAAGCAGGAAGTGCCAGCCGTGCGGCTGGCACTTTTTTCAAGTATAATAAGAAGCATTGGATCCAAACAGAAAACAAGGAGCAGTCAGAATGGATATTACAGTCAGGATTACAGAAGAAATGGCGGGGATGCCGAATCCGGACGGCAGCAGGGTGCGCCGCGGCCAGGTGGAGGCAGCCATCCGTCTATTGGATGAGGGAAACACGATCCCGTTTATCGCCCGCTACCGCAAGGAAGCGACAGGAGCCTTGAATGACGAGCAGCTTCGTTTCCTGGGAGAGAGACTTTCGGCTCTTCGGAAGCTGGAGGACAAAAAGCAGCAGGTCCTTGCGGCGATCGGAGAGCAGGGGAAGCTTTCGAAGGAGCTTCAGGAAAAGATTGAGGCCGCGATGACGCAGGTGGCGGTGGACGATCTGTACCGCCCCTATAAGCAGAAGAGAAAAACCCGGGCCGGAATCGCGAAGGAGAAGGGATTGGAACCTCTTGCGGACTGGATTCTGTCGGGAAAAGCAGATCAATCACCGTTGACTGAAGCAGTCAAATATGTCACAAAGCCTGAAAAACTGCAGGATCCGGACGTTCCGGAGGAGAAAAAGGTCATTTCCGCAGAGGAAGCTCTGCAAGGGGCAGAGGATATTATTGCAGAGCGGATTTCGGATGATGCGGATCTCCGCACCTGGATCCGTGAGAAGACCTGGAAGGAAGGGACACTTGCCACGGCGGAGAAGAAGGAAGCCGCCGCGAAGGAAAACGGGAAAGACGCGGGGCCCGGGAAAAATGGCAGTGCGCCCTTGGGGGCCGGCAAGAGTAACGCGTCGGTTCACGGAACGAAGGAGGACCGGCGCAGCGTTTACGAGATGTATTTTGACTTTGAGGAGAAGCTTGCAAAGCTTCCGGGGCACCGCGTTCTTGCCATCAACCGCGGCGAGAAGGAGAAGTACCTTACGGTGAAGCTGAATGCACCGGAGGAAGTGATCCGGGCACACATTTACAGCTGGCTTCTTGGCGAAAAGTGCGACCCTCCGGAGACAGCAGGAAACGCCGGAAAAGGAGAAGGAAGCACCGGCAAGGCAGCTTCCGCCTTGGATTTGTCGAAGCTTACCTGGAATGTGACCGGAGAGAGAAAGCAAGAGGGAAAATCCAAATCGGAGAGTAAAGGCAGCAGAGGAAAGGGGTCTTGGGGAAAAAGGGAGAACTCTTATACGAAATCCGTCCTGGAAGAAACCGTAAAGGATGCGTACAACCGACTGATTGCACCGGCGATTGAGCGTGAGATCCGCACGCGGCTGACGGAGGAGGCAGAGGACGGAGCCATTCAGGTGTTCCGCAAGAACCTGGAGCAGCTGCTCATGCAGCCGCCGATCAGCGGACAGGTCGTCCTTGGCTGGGATCCGGCTTTCCGGACAGGCTGTAAGATCGCTGTTGTGGATCCGACCGGAAAGGTGCTGGACACCACCGTGGTTTATCCGACGGCGCCGCAGAACAAGGTGGCGGAGGCCAAGGCTGTGATCAAAAGATTGATTGAAAAGGACGATGTGACACTCATCAGCCTCGGCAACGGAACGGCAAGCCGGGAATCCGAGCAGGTGATCGTGGACCTCATCAAAGAGATTCAGAAGGAGCAGCCGAAGAGAAAGCCGCTGCAGTACCTGATTGTGAATGAGGCAGGAGCCTCAGTGTACAGCGCGAGTAAGCTGGCAACGGAGGAGTTCCCGAATTTTGATGTGGGTCAGCGCTCGGCAACGTCCATGGCAAGAAGACTTCAGGATCCTCTGGCGGAGCTGGTGAAAATTGACCCGAAGGCCGTCGGCGTCGGTCAGTACCAGCATGACATGAATCAGAAGAAGCTGGACGATGCCCTTGGCGGCGTTGTGGAGGACTGCGTCAACCATGTGGGTGTGGATCTGAACACGGCTTCGTTCTCGCTTCTTTCCTATGTGTCCGGCATTTCCGGGACGATTGCGAAAAATATTGTGGCTTATCGGGAGGCCAACGGACAGTTCCGAAGCAGACGGGAGCTTTTAAAGGTGGCAAAGCTCGGCCCCAAGGCGTTCGAGCAGTGCGCAGGCTTTCTTCGTATCCGGGCTGGAAAGGAGCCGCTTGACGCGACGGCGGTGCATCCGGAGGATTACGCGGCAGTGGAGAAGCTCTTAAAGAGCCTTGGACTTCCGGACACGATGGAGGGCTTCCGGGAAGTAAAAAAACATGTGCCAAGGAATGAAATCGGAAAGCGTGCGCAGGACCTTGGAATCGGTGAAATCACTCTGGAGGATATTCTGAATGAGCTGGAAAAGCCGGCGCGTGATCCCAGAGAGGAAATGCCCGGCCCGATCCTTCGCTCGGATGTGCTTACGATGGAGGATTTAAAGCCCGGCATGAAGCTGAAAGGAACCGTCCGCAACATCGTGGATTTCGGCGCTTTTGTGGACATCGGTGTTCATCAGGACGGACTGGTTCATATTTCACGAATGACGGACCGCTTTATCAAGCATCCGCTGGAGGTGGTTCATGTGGGAGATGTCGTGGATGTCACGGTGCTCTCCGTGGATGCCGGCAAGAAACGGATTGCACTGTCGATGGTGGAGGCTTGAAAGTGACATTGATAGG
>CALEFO010000087.1 GCA_937877165.1 uncultured Lachnospiraceae bacterium
CTTCTTTTCCGTACTCATCCCGAACATCTCCTTCCGATCGCATGCGATCTGATTTCTTACTCAATTACGTGGTAAAACTTATACCTCGCTGAGGCAAAATCCGCGAAGGCGGTTTTGCCGAATGCGGCAGCCGGTGCGTCAGCACCGATGCTGCGGTTTGAAAGCGGCATATCAATGCCGCTTTCAAACTTATCACACTCAAAATGGGCTGTCAACAAATTTACTGAAAATTGTATCACTTTTTTGGTAAATTTGTTACTGTTCATCGCATGGCGATTTGCGAAGCAAATTCGAAATGGGCGATGAACAGTAACTTATCATCGTGCGACGATTTTCGAAGTGAAATGAACCGCCCGCGGGGCATTTCGCAGAGAAAAGCGTCCTTAGAATGTTCAGAGTGCTCCCCCGCGCACCAGTCCGAAATACACAATGACCAGAGCTCCGAGAACGATGCGGTACCAGCCAAAGGGCTTGAAATCGTGCTTGCGGATATAGCCCATCAGGAAACGGATAACAACGATCGACACCACGAACGCAACCGTCATACCAGTTCCGAGAATTGCTGCCTCCATACCGGTAAAATGAAAACCGAATTTCAGCATTTTCAGAAGGCTTGCTCCTGCCATGACCGGAATGGCCAGAATAAAGGTAAACTCCGCCGCCACCGTGCGGGATACACCGATCATCAGACCACCGATGATCGTTGCACCAGAACGGGAGGTTCCCGGAAATACCGCGGCAATCAGCTGGAACAATCCTATGATCAATGCCTGTCGCATGGACAGATCTTTCAGCTCGGTCGTGACCGGCTCGCGGTCCTTCTGCGTATTCTCCACAATGAGAAAGGCGATGCCGACAACAATCAGCATAATCGCAACCACCAGCCAGTTGTACAGATGCTCATCCAGCCAGTCATCCAGAAGAACGCCAACAATAGCCGCCGGAATGCAGGCAACAATCGTCTTTCCCCAGAGGTTCAGTGTATCTTTCTTCCATATAATGCGCGTTCTCTTGCGGTGACGGTAAATTCCAAGGGGCCAGATCGTTTTCCAATACAGAAGGATGACTGCCAGGATTGCACCGAACTGAATCACAACAAGAAACATATCCCAGAAGTCCGCCGAAACATCCAGCTTTACGAATTCATTTAACAGAATCATATGACCTGTGCTGCTGATGGGAAGCCACTCCGTGATGCCCTCCACAACGCCGAACAGCACTGCCTTTAAAATTTCCAACATAAGTGTTCCTTTCCGCTGCATCTTCACAGCTGGCCTGTCGGCCCTTCCTGCACCAACAGAACAGTTCCGGCATTTCCCGGCTCCCGTCAATGTCAGAATTCATGAAATCGTTGATCCATCTTCAGCGGTATACCTCTTCTACAAATTTGCGGAACACGGGAAGTGATCGTTTTACCTTCTCCGTATCAATGCAATAAGCTACCCGGAAATAGCCCGGTGCATGGAAAGCCTCGCACGGAACCAGAATCAGGTCATAGCGCAGTGCCTTTTTGCAGAATGCCACCGCATCCTCTTCCAAAGCCTTCGGCATAATATAGAAGGTTCCATCCGGCTTCTGTACCTCGAAGCCAAGATCACGGAATGTCCCGTACAAAAGCTCCATATTCGTCTCATAGACCGAAAGATCTGCGGTGTCATCCACCGCCTTCGCCGCTGCCAGCTGAATCAATGAGGACGGGCAGTTGTGTCCGATTCCGCGGGAAATCTGTCCGCACATCGGCACGATATCGTCCGCATGCTCACACTCCGGGCAGACCGCGACATACCCGATCCGCTCTCCCGGAACAGACAGCGACTTGGAAAAGGAATAGCAGGTCAGCGTGTGCGGATAAAATCTGGCGGGATACGGAATCTTCCTCCCGCCGAACGCAATTTCACGGTAAGGTTCATCTGAAATCAGGAACAGATTATAGCCAAGCTCTTCTGATTTCCTTGCAAGAAGCGCAGAAAGCTTCCGAAGCGTCTCTTCAGTATAGGCCACACCGGACGGATTGTTGGGCGAATTGATAAGAAGTGCTGCAACTCCCGGCTGCAGCATCTCTTCGAGTGCCTCAAAATTGATCTGGAAATCCTCCGTTCTCGCCGGGATAATCTCAATGTGCGCCCCGGTATCATTGATGTACGGAATATATTCCGGAAAAAATGGGGCCTGCACAAGGACTCTGTCTCCCGGCTTCGTCACTGCGCGAAGCGCATGCGCCACCGCTCCCGCACAGCCGGAAGTCGGGAAAATATGTCCTCCCGTGTAATTCATGTTAAAGCGCCGGTTCAAAGAGGCCGCAATGGTCTCCTTCACTTCCGGAATACCGAGCGTCGGGCTGTACCCGTGAAGCTTCACCGGTTCCTCGGTCTGCAGCATACGAATGGCCGCATCCGTGAAGCTCTCCGGAGCCGGTACTGACGGATTGCCCAGACTGTAATCGAAGACATTCTCATACCCGATTTCTTTTCCTCTTGCCGTCGCGTACTCCGCAAGCTCCCGGATCACAGACTTATGACCCAGCATTTCCAGATAATGTTCGTTAATCATGCCGATACCTCTCTGCGGCAAAATCCGCGAGCGCGGTTTTGCCAAATGTGTCAGCGCCTGCGGCATTCCGTCCTCTTATCCGGACCTGCCAGACGCACTTTCTTCGTTTCCCCCTTATATTTCACTCTCGCAGGGCTTCAAATCTTTTATAAAATATCTTATTCCTGTTTTTTGATCTGCGTCAACCGTTCCTCCTGTCTGCGCCGTCCTTTCAGGATTCTTCTGTCCGAAAACGCAGCTTTCCATCCCCATTTTCTCCCGCTCTTCATGAAAACCGAGCTGCAGGGCAAGATGAATGGATGCGGCATTGTCTTCTGCCGTATGAATACAGACCTTTTCCAGGCCAAGGGAATCTGCCGCAAACCGCAGCACCGCATTTCCTGCTTCCTCTGCAAGGCCTTCTCCGCGCCGGTCCTTCCGGACGAGGTACCCGAAGTCCACAGCCTCTCCCGCTTCAAGGTAGGGCTCGAAGCCGATTCTTCCGATCATCTCTCCACTTGTCCTGTCGAAAATTCCCCACATTCCGAAGCCATAAAAGCCATAGATCTTCTCAATATAGGCGCGCAGGATCTCCCGTTCCTTCTCCCTGTCCGCAGACGGAGGCTCCAGAAATTTTTGGGCTTCTTCATCATACAAAAGATACCGCCCGTCCAAGTCCTTTAATGTTTCTTCCCGGATCACGAGCCTTTTCGTGACCGCAATCGTCCAGGGACGCCCCGTGAGTCTCTGCCAGATTTTCACATAGGAATCCCCATCCACCTCCTCCGGCTGCTCCAAAAGATATTGTGCCTCCGGAAATTGTTCCCCTTGATTTCCGTCATGAAGATACCCTGCCACCGGGCAGCCCGCTTCCACCAGTCTCCGGTATCCCTCCGTACTGTCCGCAAGATACAGTACCTCTTCGCTGTCTCTGGAAATATTCGGCCTTTCCTCCCGACAAAATTGCAGAATGCCATTTTTATACCTCACTGAGGCAAAATCCGCGAAGGCGGTTTTGCCGAATGTGGCAGCCGGTGCGTCAGCACCGATGCTGCTGTTTGCTTCCGCAATTTTGGGTGAAAAAATACGGACCTTTCCTTCCATTCCGTACCGCTGCAGATTCTCCGTCGTTTCCCGGATCTCCCGTTCCCGCCTTTTTGTCTGCCATTCTGGCGAAAGAAGAAAACACACTGTCTTTAGATTCCCGTACATTTCTCCTCCTGCACGTTTCTGAAAGCAGGCCCCGCATACTCTCCGTGCGTTTTCCTGCACATAACGAATTGCTGATTGGTGCCTTCATATTTTGTTCATATTTTATTCAATGTAACTTCACTGCGTGACCATCTTTTGGACACGAATCTTTCTTATACTCAAACCATAGAAACAAGCCAATACAACTAATAACTTTTTCATAATATGCCGGGAACCGAAAGGTCTCCGGCATCCTCCCTTTTATAGAGATTTTTTAAAAAGGCACCGCAGAAAACCCTCCGCAGTGCCTTTTATCTTATTCATCGTCCGAATTTCAGCGGGAAAGGAGAATCCGGTCATTATCCAGCTTCTGTCCCGCGCCCTCCGCGAATTTCTGCAGGAGAGAGTCCACTGTCATTCTGCTTCTCTCCTCTCCCTTGACGTCGAGAACAATATGTCCGCTGTCCATCATCAGCGTGCGGTTTCCCATCTCCAGGGCCTGGTGCATATTGTGCGTGACCATAAGGCAGGTAATCTTCCTCTCCGCAATGATATCCTTCGTCAGCTTCAGCACCTTCCCAGCGGTTCCGGGATCTAGTGCCGCCGTGTGCTCATCCAGAAGAAGGAGCTTTGGTGTCACGACTGTCGCCATCAGGAGCGTCAGAGCCTGCCGCTGTCCGCCGGAAAGAAGCCCCACCTGGCTCTCCATCCGGTCCTCCAGTCCCATGTTCAGAAGGGACAGCTCTTCCCGAAAGAGCTCCTTTTCCTTGCGGTTAATTCTGGAGAAATCCTGGGCGAGTCTCCCCCAGAAGGACTGGCGGACACCCGAGGCGCGAAGATACGCCACCGACAGATTTTCCTCAATGGTCATATGCGGTGCCGTTCCCATCAAAGGATCCTGAAACAGGCGGCCAATGAACTGGCTTCTCCGATGTTCCGGCATAAAGGTAATGTCCGTCCCGTCCAGCTCGATGTAGCCTTCATCTGTGATGAAGCTGCCCGCGATAGCATTAAAAAGTGTTGATTTTCCCGCCCCGTTGGAACCAACAATGGTTGCAAAGTCTCCATCCTCCAGCACAAGGCTTACATGGTCCAGCGCCTTCTTCTCATTGATAGTCCCGGGATGGAAGGTCTTGGAAACATTCTCAATTTTCAGCATGGTGTTCCCCTTTCCCGGCATAGGCCGCTTTCCTCTCCCGGATGGCTTCTGCCTGCTTCTTCTTATTCAGAATCAGCTGCTTCGCCGCCGGTGCAGCAATGGCAACCGCAACGATGACCGCGGACACCAGCTTAAACGCCTGCGTCGGCACATTCAGCCGGAGCGCCAGCGCAATGATAAAACGGTAGATAACCGAGCCGGCAATGACGCCGAGAATTCTGGTCAGCATCCTCCCCCTTCCGAACAGGGTTTGTCCGATAATGAGCGATGCCAGCGCAATGGTTACCATGCCGGTCCCCATGTTAATCTCAGCATTTTTGTTGTACTGCCCGATGAGGCATCCTGCCAGTCCTGTCAATGAATTGGACAGGCACAGGCCGACCGTGATGGTAAAGCCTGGATTGATGGAACTCGCCCGGACCATTGCGATGCTGTCACCAGTTGCCCGGATGGAAAGGCCGAGTCTCGTTCCCAGAAAGCGATACACGGCAATGCAGAGAACGCCCACCAGAATCAGAAGAAGAACCGATCTGCTCCACGTCGTCCAGAACGCGCTTCCGTTCAAGGATTTAAACAAATCGAAGATCGTCTGTGTACCGACAACATTGAGGCTGGTCTTCATTCCCATCGCCATCAGATTGATGGTGTACAGTCCCGTGTTCACTATAATTCCGGCAAGGATGCTCGGAACGCCGAATTTTGTCTGAAGGAGCGCCGTCACATAGCCGGAGCAGATTCCTGCCAGCATGGCTGCCGGCAATGCCAGAAGCGGGTGCCCCGAAATCGTCACCGCGACGCCGACTGCCGCTCCCAGCATGTAACAGCCGTCCGTGGACAAATCGCAAATGTTCAGAATGGTAAAGCTGATGAAAAGCGACAGCGCAACCAGACCAAAAATCAGTCCGTTGTCCAGTGCTGTCTGGATGATTGCAAATGACATATGGATACCTCGCTGAGGCAAAATCCGCAAAGACAGTCTGGCCGAATGCGGCAGCACCGATGCTGCAGTTTGCCCCTGTAAAAAAAGATGCAGGCTCCTCTTCAAAGCCTGCATCCTATTTTATACCATTTATACCGGTTGCGCACCGTGCGTTTTCCGCAAGATCCCGCCGTATCAGTCGTCAAAATTCTCTGCGGTCTTCGTCTCCACAATTTCGGAGCAGTACGGCTTGAAGGCCTCTTCCGTTGCCTGCAGATCATAGCCAAGGCGCTCTGCAGTCTCCGTGTTGATCGTCGCAATGCCGTTTCCAAGTGTGACAACCGCATAGGAGGCCGGATCCTGTCCGCCCACCAGAATATTGGAAACCATATCTGCCGTCTCGGTTCCAAGATCCGCATAGTTGATGCCAAAACCGAGGAACGCGCCGTTCAGCGCAAAGGAATCTGCACCGGTGTAATGCGGAATGCCTGCATCCGCCAGCTTGTCATAAATAGAAAGCTCCGCACTCATAACCGTATTGTCCGTAGGAGTAAAAATTGCATCCACGCCCGCTGCGATCAGAGCGTCCGCCGCCTGACTGACTTCACTGGTGTTGGTTCCTGTCTTCTCTACATATTCCACACCCTTGTCATCGAGGAACGCCTTGGCATCCGCGATGGCCTGCGTTGAGGAATCCTCACTGGTGGAATACAAAAGACCGATCTTCGATGCATTCGGGTTCTGCGCGAAAATCAGATTCATGATTGCATCCGTATTCAGGGCATCGCTGGTTCCCGTGATGTTTCCTCCGGGCTCCTCCATGGACTTTACCAGTCCCGCTCCCACGGGATCCGTCACCGCTGAGAAAATGATCGGCGTATTCGTACCTTCAAACGTGGACTGCGCCGTCAGTGCCGTAGGCGTTGCCACGCAGACAACCGCATCCACGCCGTCGTCCTTCAGCTGCGCAAGACCCTGACTGATAATTGTGGAGTCTCCCTGTCCATTGACAAAATAATTCTCGTAGTCAAATGTTACGTTCTGCTCCTCCGCTTTCGCATCCAGTTCCTTCTCCAGATGCTCCGTGATCTGATTCAGGGACGCATGATCCATGTACTGCACAATGCCGACCTTGTAGGAAGCGCCGGCTTCCTGTGTCCCGGTCTCTTCCGTATCCGCAGACTCCGTGGACACCGCCTCCGTATCTGCCGCCTGCTCACTGCCCGCATCTCCGGACGCTCCGCACCCGGAAAGAAGAGCACCTCCAAGGCATACGCTCATGACTACCGCCGCAAGTCTTTTTTTCATAATATCCTCCTCTTGACTAAAGCTGCCCGCCTGCGGCTGTTTCCCACCGCCTGCCTGGCTGATCACAAAAAGGCGCCTTCGGGTATCCCCCAAAGACGCCATTGTCTACCCGCTTTGCTGCGCCCGCCTCCGTAAAATACAGGAGAAAGAGCTCTTTTCGAAAAATCCGGTGACTTCTCCGGAATTACCTCTTATTCGAAGAGATAAACGCCTCAATGTCGCGGATTGCCGCTTCCTCATCGCTGCCATCCGCAGACACCGTCATCTCATCGCCGTTATCCAGCTCCAGGGACATCATTCCCATGATGCTCTTGGCATTAACTCTTTTGGTACCGATCTCAATGTAGATGCGGCTGTCATATTTACTGGCAATCTGAACCAGCTCTGCAATCGGACGAGCCTCCAGGCCATCCTTCAGAGCAACCGTCATAGACTTCTTCATCATAATAACTTCTCCTCCTGAATCACTCCTCAGAGATCCGCAGCTTCCTTTTCCTGCGAATCAGTGCTTCGTTCCTGCAGCTCTTCCGCCAGGGCTGCCAGTCTGCGCAGACGGTGATTCACTCCCGACTTGCCGACCGGCGGTTCCAGCATTGCTCCGAGCTCCTGCAGAGAACTCTCCGGGTATCTCTCCCGCAGCAAAGCCATCTGCTGCAGGGACTCCGGAAGCGTCTCCCATATGCTGCTCGCCCGAATCATATGGATCTGTTCCATCTGCTTCTGAGAAGCGGCGACTGTCTTCATGATATTCGCTGTTTCACAGTTTACCTTCCGGTTGATCCTGCCGCGAACCTGTTTCATAATCCGCGCATTCTCCATGTCCATCATGCATACATGCGCCCCCAGGAGGCTCAGGATATCCACGATGACGCCGGAATCTCTCGTAACCAGCGCATGACCTCTGCCATGGTCGGTCCGCCGCAGTACCGCGCCCGTGTTCGCAAGAAGCCGGGCAATCTGCTGTGCCTGCGGTTCATTCAGGATTTCCCAGGAAAGGTAGTATTCCTTCTGCGGATCCCGGATGGATCCGACACACAGGAATTGTCCCGCCAAAAAACCACGGACACATTTCTCATCCGCTTCAAAACGATCCGGCAGCTGCATCAGCGTCATCATCCGCTTCGCGGATTCTCCATAGAAGGCATAGGTCCTCTCCGTACCCGGAAGAAAACCATCCGCCTGCTTCCGATCATCGCCAATGGAGCCAAGCTCGACAGTAATATTAAATGTTTTCTGAATCAATGTAAAGCACTTATTCCAGGCCTCCGGACGCTGGGAGCGAAGCACTACAGCCGTTTCCGTGCCGTCCCTCTCCACCTGCACCATGCAGTTAAGGATTGCCGCCAGCTCAGAAAGTGCCGCCTTCTTCGAAGAAGGCTCCTGCTGCATCAGTTCCCGAAGGACTTTGCTCTGGAAATCCTGTTGTTCCATATTTACCTCGCTGAGGCAAAACCCGCGAAGGCGGTTTTGCCGAATGCGGCAGCCGGTGCGTCAGCACCGATGCTGCTGCTTGGAAGTGACATATCGATGTCACTTCCAAGCTTCTACCTCGCTGAGGCAAAACCCGCGAAGGCGGATCCCAGGTCAGCCGTTCTGAATGTCCCGGTGATATAGCTTGATTCCGTAATCACCCTTGTCCTTCAGACGGTTGTACAGATCATTGGCCAGCGTCACGCTCCGGTGTCTGCCTCCGGTGCAGCCGATGGCAATGACCAACTGGTTCTTTCCCTCTTTTACATAGTAGGGAATCAGGAAGGAAATCATGTCCTCCAGCTTATCCTGGAACTCTCTTGTCTGCGGATAGGACATCACAAAGTCCTGCACGGCTTTATCATTTCCGGTCTGCGTTTTCAGCTCATCCACGTAGTATGGATTCGGAAGAAAGCGAACATCAAACACAAGATCCGCGTCCGTCGGAATTCCATATTTAAAGCCAAAGGATGTTACGGAAACCATCAGGGAATTGTATTTCTTGTTCTCCTGAAAAATCCGAACCAGCTCCTGCTTCAGATCTCTTGTGAGAAGCCGGGAAGTATCAATGACATAGTCCGCATGGGCCTTAATGTTCTTCAGAATCTCGCGCTCCGCCCGGATTCCATCCTCAATCCGGCCATCCGGCGCAAGAGGATGGGCGCGGCGGCTCTCTTTGTACCGTTTGATCAGCGTCTCGTCACTTGCGTCCATAAAGAGGATTTCATATTGATAGCCCTTCCCGCGCAGGGTATTGAGAACCTCCTCCACATATGCAAACGGCTGATCCGCCCGGACATCCAGTCCCAAAACCACCTTAGAGATTTCACTGCCCGGCATGAAAACCAGTTCCATGAATTTATCAATCAGACGGACCGGGAGGTTGTCCACGCAGTAGTAGCCCTCGTCCTCCAGCATCTTGATCGCGGTTGCCTTTCCTGAGCCGCTCATTCCCGTAACCACTACAAATCTCATGATCAGAAATCCCCCAGATAAATAACTTCCTCTTCCAGCCGGACGCCCGCCTTCTCCCAGACCTTCTGCTGAACGGCAGCAATCACGGCCCGCACATCTGCCGCGGTTGCGTGATCCTTGTTGATCACAAAGCCGCAGTGCTTCTCTGATACCTGCGCGCCTCCGACAGAAAATCCTGCAAGCCCCGCATCCATGATCAGCTTCCCGGCAAACATTCCTTCCGGACGTTTGAACGTGCTGCCTGCACTCGGATATTCCAGCGGCTGCCTGCTTCGACGCCTTTCGGCAAAATCCTGCATTTTCGCCGCAATATCGGCAGAATCGCCCTTTTCAAGCTTCATCTTCACCTGAAGGGCAATCGCCGGAATCTCCTTCAGTACACTTCTGCGATAGCCAAGACGAAGGTCCCCCTTCGGAACCGTCATTACCTTCCCATCCGGCATCAGAAGCGTCGCTTCCTCTACCACAAGGTCCATACTTCCATCATAGGCTCCTGCATTCATAACCAGGCCGCCACCGACGGATCCCGGAATTCCCGCGGCAAATTCCAGACCGGTCAGACCCATCTTCCTCGCCGTCTGCGCCGTTTGTGCCAGAGAAGCGCCGGCCCCTGCCGTTATGACACAGCCCTCCACAGCGATTTCCCGCAGGTCTTCTGCCTTCTCTTCCGGGGACTCTTTGGCAGCATCCGTCACCGGCTTTTCCAGATTTCCGTTCATCGTGATGATGCAGCCGCGGTAGCCGCGGTCTCCGACCAGGAGATTTGTTCCCTTTCCGAGCATATACCACGGCGTGCCGTTCTGATCCAGAAGAGCCAGTATATCCTGCAGCTGTGCAAGCTTCCCTACCCGGACGAAAAGATCCGCCGGCCCGCCGACCCGAAATGACGTATGCTGTGCCATCGGCTCCTGCTCCCGGACATTTTCTTCTCCCAGCAGCTCCCGCAGCCGGTAAACTTCCTGATCTGTCATAAATTTCCTTCCTGCCTGTCTGTTTTGTTCTATGCGGATCCGCACAGTTTTTCTTCCTGCTTTTCTGTTCGGTCTTTTCCAGATGACCGAAACATATTCAACGGTCCCCTTTATTCATCGTCCTCATCATGTTTGTGCATCAGTGCATTCTGCACACGGTTATACAGCTCCTGCGCCGCATTGTAGCCCATCTGCTTCTGACGGTGATTGACCGCTGCCGACTCGCAGATGATTGCAAGATTCCGTCCGGGGCGGATCGGAATTCTGTGGCAGACCACGCGGTTGCCCAAATATTCTGTATACTCCTCTTCCAGCCCGAGGCGATCGTACTCCTTGTCCTTGTCCCACTCCTCCAGCTGAATGACCAGATCAATATTCTGTGTGTCACGTACGCTGGAGACACCGAACAGCGTCTTCACATCAATAATTCCGATGCCTCGCAGCTCAATGAAGTGCTTCGTAATATCCGGAGCAGAGCCGACCAGCGTCTCCTCAGAAACCTTCCGGATCTCTACAACATCATCGCTGACAAGCCGGTGTCCGCGCTTGATCAGCTCCAGTGCCGCCTCCGACTTGCCGATGCCGCTCTCACCGGTGATCAGAACGCCCTCACCATAAACATCCACCAAAACGCCGTGAATGGAAATGCACGGAGCCAACCGGACATTCATCCAGCGGATCAGTTCCGCCATGAAGACCGATGTAGACTGCTTCGTCTGAAGCACCGGAACTCCGTATTTTGCCGAATATTTCAGAAAAATGGCATCCGGCTGCAGTTCACGGCAGAAAATAAAGCAAGGGCATCCCATGGCAAACAGCTGGTCATAAATTTCTTCCTTGCGCTCCGGGCTCATATATTCCATATAGGAGTACTCCACAAAGCCAAGGATCTGAATACGAGCCGCGTCAAAATGCTCAAAATATCCGGTCAGCTGCACGGCCGGCCGATTGATGTCCGGCTGCTTGATCTTGATTTTGGTGATATCAATGTCCGGAGTCAGATTGATCAGTTTTTCCTTCTCAATTACTTCACTCAGTTTTACACTTGCCATCTCTGAAACCTTTCTGCCGCAGTATCTGCTGCAGCCTCTTCTGATTCAGTATCCTTCCCTGTTCGTCACAATCCGCGCCGCAGAGCCGTTTCTGCAAAACCAGTACCTCGCTGATGCATCAGCACCGCTGCGGCTGTTTGATGCGATCACATTCAAACTTCTTTGTTCAGTGTAGCATATGTGCCTGCCCTGCAGAAGCCCCGGGCGATGCCGCGTCTTCCCCGTGCAGCTCCTGCGGATGAAAGTAGCGATAAATACTTTCCGCCGTTTCCTCGGGGATTTCCGGAATCTCTGCCAGTTCTTCCCGACTCGCCTTCATGATATCCTCCACAGAACGGAAGGAGCGCATCAGCGCCTTTTTTCTGGCGGGTCCGACGCCCGGAATCTCATCCAGACGCGAATGAACCTGTGCCTTGGAGCGAAGGGACCTGTGATATTCAATCGCAAAGCGGTGCGTTTCGTCCTGAATTCTGGTAATCAGCTTAAAGCCCTCACTGTGCGTATCGATCGGAATCTCACGATTCCGGAAATAAAGCCCGCGAGTCCGGTGATGATCATCCTTCACCATACCTGCCACCGGAATTTCCAGGCCAAGCTCTTTCAGAACCGCCAGGCAAATATTCACCTGTCCTCTTCCGCCGTCCATCAAAATCAGATCCGGGAATCTTGTAAAGCTCCCCAGCTCCTCATCCTTGTTCTCTTCCCGCAGCTGCTTTGCTTCCTGCAGACCGTGCGTGAACCGGCGCATCAGTACCTCTCTCATGCAGGCGTAATCATCCGGCCCGGCGACCGTTTTGATCCGGAACTTCCGGTAGTCGCTGCGCTTGGGTTTTCCTTTCTCATACACGACCATAGAACCGACATTGGCAAAACCGCTGATATCCGAAATATCATAGCTTTCCATCCGATCCGCCTTCTGAAGGCCGAGAAGGGATGAAATTTCCCGGACGGCTCCGATCGTTCTGCCCTCCTCGCGCTTAAGCCGTTCCTTGTCCTTGTGAAGAAGAAGCGCCGCGTTCTGTCCCGCGAGCTCCACCAGCCTCTCCTTCTGGCCGCGCTGCGGGATCAGAATTGAGACCTTTCCCTCACGCCGCTGCGTCAGCCATTCCTCGATGACCGCGCGGTCCTCCACATTCTCCGGAATCATGATCTCCTTCGGAATGAACGGCGTTCCTGCATAGAACTGCTTCAGGAATTCCGAAACAATCTCCTGTTTTGTCTTGCCTCCGACATGATTCATATAAAAATGTTCCCGTCCCATCAGCCTGCCGTCACGAATAAAGAACGTCTGAATGACCGCCTCCGCATCGTAATCCTCCTGATCCAGAGCAATGCCTATGATATCGCGGTCTTCCCCCACGCCCTCCGACATCTTCTGCTTCTGGGAAACCTGCCGGACACTGACCATCAAATCGCGGTAGTGCGCCGCCTCTTCATAATTTAATGCTTCTGCGGCACGTTCCATTCTACCCTGAAGATCCTTCAGAATCCGTCCGTAATTACCGGACAAAAATTCCACCGCCAGGTCCACGTGCTCGCGGTATGCCTCCGGCGTGATTCCACCGGCAACACAAGGACCGCTGCAGCGCTTCATATGATAATTCAGACAGGGACGTTCTTTTCCAATGTCCCGCGGGAGATTCCGCCCGCAGTCACGCAGGCCATACATCCGGTTCAGCAGCTCGATTGTGTCATGCACCGCGCCGGCGCTGGTGAACGGTCCGAAATACTTTGCCTTGTCCTTTTTCCGGATTCTGGCAAAAAGAATCCTCGGGTATTCCTCCCCAACCGTCACCTTGATGTAGGGGTAGGTCTTGTCATCCACAAGCAGCGTATTGTACTTCGGCCGGTGCTCCTTGATCAGATTGTTCTCCAGAATCAGAGCCTCCAGCTCCGAATCGGTGACAATGTATTCAAACCATGCGATCTGCTTCACCATCTGATCAATGGCGGGCCCCCGTCCAATGTTGCTGCGAAAATAGGACCGGACTCTGTTATGCAGAATTTTGGCTTTTCCTATATAAATGATCGCATCATGATCATTGTGCATGATGTAGACCCCGGGCTTTTTCGGGAGCTTCGCAAGCTCCTCCTGAATCTGAAAGCCGGTGGCTGTGCTTTTCTTTCTCTCTGTCATATTTACTGTGCAAAAACGGGGCCTCCCGGTTCAGAGGTCCCGCTTGTATCCCTGTATGCTGATTTTCAGAATGCGGCAGTATCACGATTTCCCGCCGTCTGTGTCATCCAGATGGCTGACCGGAACGTTGGAAAAACGTCCTCGCGGCACATTCTCATCCTGCGCCTCTGGTGCAGAAGGTGTCTCTGTTTCGTCGCTCTTATCTTCTGCCGGAGCATTATTCCCATCCGCCTTTTCAGAAACTGGCTCCGGGATTCCCTTCTCTTTGCGGTACAGCTTCATGAACTGCTCTCCAGTGATCGTTTCTTCCTGAATCAGGTAATCTGCAATGACATCCATGACATCCAGATTCTCGGACAGAATCTTCTTCGCCTCTTCGTAGCAGCTCTCCATCATCTTACGGACTTCCTCATCCACTTCCGCTGCTGTAGCATCCGCGCAATTCATCGCCGCTCTGCCATCGAGATACTGACTCTCCACGGTGGCAAGTCCCATCAGTCCGAACCGGTCGCTCATTCCATACTGCGTCACCATTGCCCGAGCCAGCCCGGTTGCCTTCTCAATATCATTGGACGCTCCCGTTGTAACCGACTGAAATTTCAGCTCCTCAGCAGCGCGGCCGCCCAAAAGGCCCACGATCATGTCGTGAAGTTCTTCCTTCGAATTCAGATAGTGCTCTTCCTCCGGAACCTGCATGACATAGCCGAGTGCTCCCATGGTGCGGGGAACAATGGTAATTTTCTGAACCGGCTCCGCGTTCTTCTGAATCGCATTGATCAGTGCATGACCAACCTCATGGTAGGAAACGACCTTACGCTCATGCTCATTCATCACGCGGTCCTTCTTCTCCTTGCCGACCAGGACTACCTCCACCGCTTCCAGAAGATCCTTCTGGCTCACATATTCCCGGTGATTCTTAACCGCATTGATGGCAGCCTCGTTGATCATGTTGGCAAGATCCGAACCAACCGCCCCGCTGGTTGCAAGCGCGATGGCATTCAGATCCACCGTCTCATCCATCTTGACGTCCTTCGCATGAACCTTCAGGATTTCTACACGACCCTTAAGATCCGGGCGATCTACAATAATCCGGCGGTCGAAACGGCCGGGACGCAGCAGCGCCTTATCCAGGATCTCCGGCCGGTTGGTTGCCCCCAGCACCAGAATCCCCTTGGCGGAATCAAAGCCGTCCATCTCCGACAGAAGCTGATTCAGGGTCTGCTCCCGCTCTTCATTGCCTCCGCCATACTTGGAATCACGGCTCCTGCCAATGGCATCGATCTCATCAATAAAAATAATGCAGGGTGCGTTCTTGGTGGCTTCCTTGAACAGATCGCGCACACGGCTGGCACCCACACCGACATACAATTCAATGAAATCCGAACCGGTCAGAGAAAAGAACGGCACATGCGCCTCTCCCGCAACCGCACGGGCAAGGAGAGTTTTACCGGTTCCGGGCGGTCCGACGAGAAGCGCTCCCTTCGGAAGCTTCGCGCCGATCTTCACATACCGCTCCGGATTGTGAAGGAAATCCACCACTTCCACCAGCGATTCCTTCGCTTCGTCCTCGCCGGCAACATCCTTGAAGGTCACTCCGGTATCCCGCTGCACATATTCCTTTGCATTGGACTTCCCGACGCCCATGACACCGCCACCGTGTCCCATCTTGCGGAACACCAGCGTAATCAGCCCCCAGAACAGCAGAATCGGAAGAATATAATTGATGAGAAGCGAGATCAGAAGTCCGGACGAATCCGCGACCTCGCTGTCCACAATCGCACCAGCCTTCAGCGCTCTTGCGGTCACAACATCATCATCCTCCGCCCTGCCGGTATAAAACCGGTAGGGGGCATCCTTGTCTTCCACCTTCGTCTGCTTCTGCGCAATGTTGATCTGATCACCCGAAAGCTCGATGCGGGCAACCTTGCCGTCCTCCAGCATCTGAATAAATTCCGAATAGGTAATCTGCGTTGACGCAGAGGATCCGCGCATAGCATAGCTCATGAACAAAAGGACGCAGAACGCAATGATCACCAGCATCAGCAGATTCTGATGATTCCGGTTTTCGTTCCCGCCTCCCATATTCCTGTTGCCGTTATTTTTATTTCCGTTCGTCATTCGCCCCTCCAATATGTAAGGCTTTTTTGCATAAAAATACTTCTTCTCATTATAATGATGCCTCCGAAAGGCATCAACACATATAATATGAAAAAAGTCTGAAGAGTTCATGCGGCATCTGGCCCTTTCATGTATACTAAGGGATGTGCCGGTATCCGGCATGTCTCTGCATATTCCCACCTTGGATTGAATGGTCAGGAGATATTATTTTTATGAAAGAAACCATCCGGCTGTATGACACACAGCCCTACGATACCGAATTTGATGCCGCCATCCTTTCTTCCCGTTCCGAAACCCCTGGAGAGATCCTGGTGGTGCTGTCCGCAACGCTCTTTTTCCCCGAAGAGGGCGGCCAGACGCCGGATCGCGGCACACTGGCAGGACTCCGCGTTGCTGATGTGCAGATTTCAAGAGACCTGATCATCACTCACACGCTGAAGGTGGATCCCAAAGAGACGGATACGGCTCTTGCCACCATTCTCGCCCCCGGGCAGAACGTCCATGGGGTTCTTGACTGGCAGCATCGCTATTCCAACATGCAGAATCATTCCGGCGAGCATATTCTCTCCGGACTTCTCCACAATCTGTGGGGATATGAGAATGTCGGTTTCCGGCTGAGCGACAACACCGTGACGCTGGATACCAGCGGCATTCTCTCGGAGGGAGATCTTCTTTCTCTCGAGGAGAAAGCCAACGAGGCGGTCTGGAGCAATGTTCCAATCACCTGCGAGTATCCTCCCGAAGAGAGTCTGCGGCACCTTGACTACCGCAGTAAGAAGGAAATTGACGGCAGAATCCGCATCGTTACCATTGAAGGCATTGATGTCTGCGCCTGCTGCGCACCGCACGTGCAAAGGACTGGTGAAATCGGTCTGATCAAAATTCTTGCCGTGGACCGCAGCAAGGATTCCACCCGCCTTACCATCGTATGCGGCAGGCGGGCACTTCTGGAAATGCAGAAAAGGCAGCGCCAGCTGGAAAAGGCTTCCCACCTGATGAACGAGCCTCAGGAAACCATTTCCTCCGGCGTACAGCGCCTCCTGACAGAGGTCGCAGAGCTCAAGGAAACCTGCCGCAGCAGGGAGCAGCAGTATCTGGAGGCCAGGCTTGCGCAGATCCGCGCACAGTTCTCCGGCAGCTCGTCCCTATTCGGAAGAGATCTGTATCTGTTTGAACAGGATCTGTCCGTCCTCTCCCAGCGCAGCTTCATGAATGCTCTATGTGAAATGGGATGGCGATTCGCCGGCGTCTTCGTCGGCAGTGACGCGGGCGGCTGGAAATATCTCATCGGCGGCCGCGGCGCAGATGCCCGCATTCCGAACGGAATTCTGCGCGATGCCTTCCAGGCACGAGGCGGCGGCAAGCCCGAAATGGTGCAGGGAACCGTAATGGCTTCCGAAGAGGCCCTTCTCCGCGCGCTTTCGGAGAAGGACTGAGATTTCACCACTCAAAAGCTCTGCTGATTTTTTGTTGCCGCAGTCTGGCTGCGGCGGAAAAGGACAATATGAAACAGACACTGAAGCTTCGCGCGGCGGATGTTCTGCTGATTCTTCTCGGCAGCACCATCACGACCGCCGCAACGAAGTATTTTTTTGATCCTGCGGGACTTGTCACCGGAGGAGTCTCCGGCCTTGCCATCATCATCAAATATCTGACAGGCCGTTACACTGCCCTGCAGATTCCTCTGTGGGTATCCAACCTCCTGGTGAACATTCCTATTTTTCTGTTCGCCTGGAAGACGGAAGGCTTCCGCAGCATCGTGCGGACCGGTCTTTCCTGGCTGATCATCACCGCAGAACTTGCCATTTTCCCGGAATATGATCTGGTGTCCGGTAATCTTCTGCTCGTCTCCATCTACGGCGGCATCTGCTTCGGTGCCGGAACCGGCCTTCTTCTCCTGGCACGGGCAACCTCCGGCGGCACGGACATGCTGGGGAATTCTCTGCACCGCTATTTCCGTCAGTACAGTGTCGGCCGGCTCATCCAGATTCTGGACGGCATTGTCGTGATTCTGGGTGCCGTCGTCTTCAATATGGAGCACACGTTATACGCGCTGATTTCTGTCTTTATCATGGGGAAAATCACGGACTGGATTCTCGCACGGGGTCGTACCGCCAAGTGCGCCATGATCATCTCTGACTGCTCAGATGCGATCGCGCGCGACATTCTCGACAACCTCGAGCGCGGCGTCACAAGCATTTCCGGCACCGGCATGTACTCCGGAAACGCCAAGAAGATCCTGATCTGCATCTGCAGCAACAAGGACATCGTGGAAATCAAGGACATCGTCCAGCATTACGATCCGCGGGCGTTCTTCATCATCAACGATGTCACAGAAGCCATGGGCGAGGGCTTCGTGGAGAACGTCGAGAAGTGGACACAATAACCGCACAAATATAGAATTCATCAAAAGAAAGCAAATACAACGCAGGAGGCATGGCAATGACGTCAGCAAAAATCGGTTTTGATTCCCAACGCTATCTGGAGCTCCAGTCCGCGCACATCAAGGAGCGGATGTCCCACTTCGGGAAGCTCTATCTGGAGTTCGGCGGCAAACTTTTCGATGATTATCACGCGGCCCGGGTTCTTCCCGGCTTCGCACCGGACATCAAGCTTCAGATGCTGGAGCAGCTCAAGGACAAAGCGGAAATCGTCATTGTCATCGGCGCAGACGCCATTGAACAGAACAAGGTCCGGGGAGATCTCGGCATCACCTACGACGAGGATGCGCTCCGTCTGAAAAAGGCCTTTGAGGACCGCGGCTTCTATGTCAGCAGCATTGTCATCACCAAATACACCGGGCAGCCCGCCGCCGATCACTTCCGTCAGCGTCTCGAACAGCTTGGCATCCGCTGCTATCTCCACTACGTCATCGAAGGATATCCTTCCAACATTCCGCTGATTCTCAGTGAAAACGGCTACGGACGCAACCAGTACATTGAAACCACACGCGAGCTTGTCGTCATTACGGCTCCCGGTCCCGGCTCCGGCAAAATGGCGACCTGCCTGTCGCAGGTTTATCAGGAGCACCTGCGTGGCGTGAAGGCAGGCTATGCCAAGTTCGAGACCTTCCCGATCTGGAATCTGCCGCTCAAGCATCCCGTCAATCTTGCTTATGAGGCCGCCACGGCAGATCTTGCCGATGTCAACATGATTGATCCGTTCCATCTCGAGGCTTATGGCAAAACCACCGTCAACTACAACCGTGACGTGGAAATTTTCCCGGTTCTGCAGCAGATTTTCGAGGGCATCATGAACGAATGCCCCTACAAGTCCCCGACAGATATGGGTGTGAACATGGCAGGCTTCGCCATCTGCGACGATGAAATCTGCCGCAAGGCCTCCCAGCAGGAAATCATCCGCCGCTACTACGCGAGCGCCGTCAATGTCCGCAAGGGACTGGCGGAGCCGGAGGAGCTCTATAAACAGGAGCTTCTGCTGAAGCAGGCAGATGTCACGCCGCAGGATCGTCCAGTCGCCGTCGAAGCCACAAAACGTGCAGAGGAAACCGGCCTCCCCGCCGCTGCTATTGAAATGGAAAACGGCACGATCATCACCGGTAAGACCGGGGATCTCCTCGGGGCCTCCGCTGCCGCCATCATGAACGTTCTTAAGGAATATGCCGGCATTCCACATGAGGAAAAGCTCGTCTCCGCGGAATCCATTGCGCCGATTCAGCAGCTGAAGACCGTCTATCTCGGCGGTCACAACCCGCGCCTTCACACCGATGAGCTTCTGATTGCTCTGTCCATCAGCGCAGCTACCAATCCACACGCAAAGCTCGCCATGGAGCAGCTCCCCCGCCTTCGTGGCAACGAGGTACATTCCTCCGTCATCCTGTCGGATGTGGACGAGACCGTATTCCGCCGCCTCGGCATGCACCTCACCTGCACGCCGGTCTACGAAAAGCAGTGAGGCAATGCTCTCTTTTAAAAGGAATCCTGCGTCTGCCTCTGCTCGAAGAGGATGCAGAAAGCAATCGGAGCCCGGCCCTCTTTAAAAGACTGCCGGGACAATCTCCTGCCGCATGACATCCACCACACCAAAGGTGTTCAGTCTCAGCTTCGGAATGACGGGGAGACTGACAAAGGCAAGCGTCATAAAGGCTCCGAGATCCTCCGAAATGCCGTTTTCCTTCAGTGCAGCCTTCAGCAGCCGGATTTGTTCCACTGCCTCCTGTGCGCTGCCCGTACTCATCAGGCCAGCCACAGGGAGCGCCAGCTCTCCAATCACCCGTCCATTCAATGCAACTGCCAGACCGCCCTTGTTGCGGCGCACCGCGTTGCCCGCCAGCATCATATCGGTATCGTTGGTACCTGCCACAATCAAATTATGAGAATCGTGCGCAATGCTGGAGGCCACAGCGCCGCAGGTCAGGCTGCTGTTTCCCAAAAATCCAAGGCCCACATGTCCCGTGTGATGATGGCGTTCGAAAACCGCCAGCTTAATGATTTTATTTGCCACATCCACGCCGGGTGCCGTGCCGGGATATTGCCGGAACGGCACGATTTTCTCTTCCGTCAGCAGCTCGTTCTCCATCAGGCAGATGACGCGTTCCTTTGTGCCATGCTCCTTCAACTCCAGATCCCTGGGTGTAATTTCATCCATTTCAAAGGAATCCGTCACACGCGAAAACCGCTTTTCATCGATGACAAGCGGTGTCGGCTTCCGCACACTTCCATGCTCGGCTACCAGCTCACCATTTTTATAGACCTGTTCAACGACAAAATTCTCCAGATCCGATACCACAATCAGATCTGCCGCATATCCAGGTGCTACCGCGCCATGCTGCTTCAGACCGAAATACCGGGCCGGGACCAGCGTTGCCGTTTTCACTACGGCTGCAGGATCTGCACCGGCACGAATCGCCTTCCGAATGTTGTAATCAATGTGTCCGTTTTGCAGAAGCTCTCCCGGATGTCTGTCATCCGTCACCAGCATACATCGATTGCAATACGGTTCGCGGAAAAGCGGCATCAAGGCATCCAGATTCTTCGCTGCCGTGCCTTCCCGGATCATGATGTACTGACCGCGGCGCAGCTTCTCCATCGCTTCTTCTATATTGGAGCACTCGTGATCAGACTGAACTCCCGCCGCGATGTACGCACAGAGGTCTTTCCCGCCGAGCAACGGTGCATGTCCACCCACAATCTTCCCGGCCGCCACGCAGTCACAGATTTTCTGCAGAATCCGGTCGTCCCCACGCACCGTTCCGTAGGCATTCATCAATTCTGCAAGCCCGAGAATGCGCGGATTCTGATAATAGGGACGAAGCATTTCTGCATCCAGCACAGCCCCTGATTCATCCAGAGCCGTTGCCGGCACACAGGAAGGCAGCATGAAATATACCGAAAGCTTCAAGTCCTTGGTCGTTTCCAGCATGAACTCCAAACCGTCTGTTCCGGCGACATTCGAAATCTCATGCGGATCGGTAATGACCGCCGTGGTTCCGTGCGGCAGCACCGCCTGCTCAAATGCCGGACCGCAAAGCATCGAACTCTCAATATGAATATGTCCGTCAATCAGCCCTGGACAAACGAATTTCCCCTTCAGCTCAACCTCATGGAGTCCGGAATACTCTCCCACGCCTGCAATGTGCCCCTCGCTGATGGCAATGTCACCGTTTTCGATTTCATTGGTGAATACGTTGAGGATTCTCGCATTTTTCAGCACAAGATCTGCAGGGCAATCGCCTCTTCCTGCTGCGATCTGATGTTTTAGCGCATTCGTCTGCATAGCTGCTCCTTTTTCTCTATTGTGATTCCGTTTCTTTTTTCTGCTTTGGTGCAATCATCCTGTGACCGGAGTAGATGGCCATCCCCATGCAGCCTAATGCTCCATAGGCGAAATACTTGTGTGCCTCCATCCGTTTCTTGCAGCCTGTGTAGAAGCAGCCAGCCATACAAATCAGCGCTCCGAGTGACCAATACTTATGTGCCTTCATTTTGTTTGTTCTCCTATATGTCTGGATTTTTCCGCAATGGTACGCCACGGATTTTATGCCTTGACGTGCTAGTTGACGTTTCCAAAGTCTTGCTTCATGGATCAGACCTTATGGTAAAAAAGGATGATATCCTCATACGTTCCATCCGGCATGTGATAACCGCCTTCCACGGTTCCGATCCGAAGAAAGCCCAGCCTCTCATAAAGGTGAATGGCATGAATGTTGTTTGCAACTACTGCATTGAACTGGAGAATCCGGAAGCCCTTTTCATGTGCCATTCTCAGACAATCCTTTACCAGCTTCTCACCTATATGCTCTCCGCGCATTTCTTTCCGCACGGCATAGGAAGCATTGCAGATATGTCCGCATCTTCCCACATTATTGGGATGCAGGATATACATACCGACAATTTCCCCACGATCCAGGTCCTGTGCCACGCCCGTGTACGACTGCTGCTTGAAAAATGCATCTGCATCCCCCTTCGTCAGCTCATTCTCCTGAGGAAATGCAACTCCATCCTCCACCACCTGATTCCAGATGTGCATGACTGCATCCCTGTCATCGTCTGTATACTCTCTGATCTGTAGATCCATCGTCTCCTCCTGTTTCTATTTTATCTCTATATTTATCTCTATTTGCGTCATGATGGCTGTGGCGTTGTACGCCAGGCGCACAGTGCCTTATGGCCGTATGCCTGCTCGTTGCTATTCTGCCGGTCGGTTCTTCTCTCCCCAGCTGCAAAGCTGATCCAGTACGGTCATCAAAGATTTTCCGCGCTCAGACAGAGAATATTCCACCCTCGGCGGAATCTGCGGATACTCCGTGCGGATGATCAATTGTGCTTCCCAACTATCCGAACAGGCGCCTCCGGCGCATCAGAATAATCACGAAACACATAGAAAATCCCTGCGACGAGAACAGCCGTGCAGCACCCCCTCTCCTGTCCTCCTTTACAGGGCGGCGACGGAATGTTCTCTTCCGCCACGCCGGATGCGCTACGGAAGCAAAGCTTCCTTCGCTTAT
>CALEFO010000088.1 GCA_937877165.1 uncultured Lachnospiraceae bacterium
TGATCTGATCGGTATCCGCTTCATACTGTGCCGCCGTAGATTCCATAATGGCGTCAAAAATTGCCTGCTTACTGGGAAAGTGGTTGTATAGCGAGGGCGCTTTGATGCCCACCGCCCTTGCGATCTCGCCCACGCTGACAGAATCATAGCCCTGCGTGGAAAACAGCTCCAAGGCCTTATCCAAAATCTTCTGCTTCGTATCTTCCTGCTTCATCATTGCATCTCACTAACTAATATTAGTTAGTCATATTATGGACGCTTTTGGGAGAAAGTCAAGTAGTCGCAGGCGATGAATTTTTGCAAAACGCCATGCCGATCGGGCGGCGCTTCTGTCAGCGCCTGTCATTGCTTTTGTATCCCCGGCAGCAGAATATTTTCGATAAAGTCAATCTTGTAGGCTTTGGCGCGTTCAGAGGGAAGAATGTTCTCGCGCTGGAGGTTGCTGTCCACCATGATGACGGTAGCAGTGTCCCGGTCGATGTTGCGGACAATGACGGGCATGGTAGTCAGCCCCGCCAGCTCACAGGATCACCCCTCTCGCCGGCTTTCGATCCTGACGTTCCATACCGGAAAAGGCCGATGCCGCATCCGTTTGAATGTCAGCATCAGCCTCTTTTCCTTCACCACTTCTTATATGGACAATGACTTCTTCCTGTCGCTGCGCGAAGCTCCACAAAGCATCCGCAGGCATTGCAGGTTCCCTTGGAGAGATAGTCACACTCCCTGCAGACCGCAAGACGGTGTTCATATTCTTCTTTCGGTGTCTTCTGCTCATGGTCCATCATAGCAAGAAGTCTTCCGATGTCCCTTTCATACTGCGCAGGATCCAGTTCCTCCAGAAGACATTTGATGCAGTGTTCTTTCATGCTATACCTCGCATTCGGCAAAATCGTTACTTCCTGAAGGTGACAGATCAATGTCACTTTCAAACGAATTCCTCAGTCTCTCTACGATTTGTCACAAAAAGCGGGAATGAACCAACCGTACATTCCCGCTCTGACAAGTTTCTCTGTATGCAATTATCGGATCGACAGCTTCACGACGGAGCAGGCAGGAATGTCAAACCGGCAGCCGTTCTCCGTAAGCTCTACGCCATCCATTGTCTTCTCGGTGACCGCATCCGGCTCCTCAAAGGTATTCTTCGCGTGCATCTCTTCCGACACCACACGCGCCTCCACGGATGCCGGCTTCTTCTCATTGAACTTCAGCGAAACGGGATAGCTGTGCTCCGCATCCATATTGGCGATGGTCATCGTGATGACACCGTCCTTTTCGGAGACGGACTCATTCAGTGCCGGTACCGGATGCGCCTCCGTTCCGACCTCTTCGTTCTCCAGAATCATGGAGTCCAGAAGCTCGCCGTCCTGATGATCCTTATACATATGGAACACATGATACGTAGGCGTCAGGATCATCTTCTCGCCGTCCGTTAAGATCACCGACTGAATGACATTGACCATCTGGGCAAGGCATGCCAGCTTCACGCGGTCACAGTGGCGGTTGAAAATATTCAGCGTCGTTCCTGCAATCAGCGCATCGCGCATCGTATTCTGCTGGTACAAAAATCCGGGATTGGTTCCCGGTTCGCAATCATACCAGCCGCCCCATTCGTCAAAGGAGAAGCCGATCTTCTTCTCCGGATCATAAATGTCCAGAATGTCTCCGTGAAGCTTCAGAAGGTCCTCGGTGTAAAGGGTCTTCTGCATGGTTTGATAGAACATCTCACGGTCAAACTCCGTTGCCGATCCCTTGTTCTCCCATCCGCCCGGATGCACATAATAATGAATGCTCAGAAGGTCCATGAAGCCGTGGGACATGGCTCCGCCCGGCTCCGCAAAGCAGGTTTCCAGCACCTTCTTCGTCCAGTTGGTGTCCGCCACATTCGGTCCGCCGCATACCTTGAGGAACGGTTTGTCCGGATGATACTGACGGCAGTAGGTCTGATAGCGGCGATAGAGATTCGCATAGTACTCAGGCGTCATATTGCCGCCGCATCCCCAGTTCTCATTGCCGACACCGAAATAATCGACTCTCCAGGGCTCCTCATGTCCGTTCTCCTTGCGCAGCTCCGTCATCGGAGACATCCCGTCAAAGGTCATGTACTCAATCCACTCCGACATCTCCTGCACGGTTCCGGAGCCGACATTCCCGTTGATATAGGTTTTGCAGCCAAGCTGACGCGCCAGTTCAAAATATTCGTGCGTGCCAAAGCTGTTGTCCTCCAGAACACCGCCCCAATGCGTATTGATCATCTTCTTGCGCTTTTCCTTCGGGCCAATGCCGTCCATCCAGTGATACTCATCGGCAAAGCACCCGCCCGGCCAGCGAAGGAGCGGAACCTTCATCTCCTTTAATGCGTTCACCACATCCGTGCGCATGCCGTTCACGTTCTCGATGCCGGAATCCGGACGTACGTACAGTCCCTCATAGATTCCCCGTCCAAGGTGCTCCGAGAACTGTCCCTGAATTTCCGGATTGATGTGGCCCTTTTTCTTCTGCTCATTGATTAGAATTTTTGCCATGACAGATCCTCTTACTTTCCAAGTACAATCGTAACAAAGCTTGCAGGCTTTAAATTCGCCGTAAGGATTCCGCCGTCCAGCCTGTAGTCCGTTCTTGTCTGCGGCTTTACGATCTCTCCCGCCGCGGAATTGACGGCCTTCATGTCGGTTCCCTCCATTGCCTGAAAGTCCACAACCTGATAGTCCTCGAAGCCCCTAAGATCGACCTCAAACTCCACGTTTTCCTCCGTGTTGCGGTTTACAGCAAAAACTGCAACCTGCTCCTTTTCCTCATTATAGACGGAAACCGCCTCCACATCCGTAACGTGATCGTGCCTGCTCGTTGCATGATCATCGCCGGACATCACAGGCTGCAGCGCCACGCCGCGCCCGTACTTCGAAACCAGATAGAACGGATAGAAAATCGTCTGTCTCCAGGCAGGGCCGTTCTCCTCGGTCATGATCGGTGCAATGACGTTGACGAGCTGTGCCAGGCACGCAACCTTCACGCGGTCTGCATGCTGCAGGAACTTGATGAGTGCCAGTGCGTCCACGATGGCGTCCTCATAATTATAGATGTCCTCCAGAAGATGCGGATGAGATCTCCAGGGAAGATTCTCCATATCCTCATTGTCCTGCTGCGTGGAGTGATACCAGACGTTCCACTCGTCAAAGGACAGGTTGATATTCTTCTTGCCGTGCTTCGTCGCCTTTACGTAGTCACAAGTTGCAATGACCGAATTCAGGAAATACTCCAGATCATCGGTTACTGCGAAGAATTCCGGGGTGTCGTTGTCCTGATTGCCCCAATACTGATGCAGAGAAACATAGTCTACATAGTCATAGGCCTCATCCAGAACAGTGGACTCCCACTTACCGAAGGTCGGCATCATGACATTGGAGGAGCCGCAGACGACGGTCTCAATGGAGTGATCCATGGTCTTCATGGCTTTGGAGGTCTCTGCCGCAAGATGCCCGTATTCCCGTGCCTCCTTGTGGCCCATCTGCCATGGTCCGTCCATCTCATTGCCCATGCACCAGAGCTTGATGCCGTACGGGTCCTTGTCGCCGTGCTGGCGTCGAAGATTCGCGTAGTAGGAATCGGTGTCCAGGTTGCAGTACTCCAGGAGATTTAATGCGTCTGTGGTTCCGCGGGTTCCGAGATTGACCGCCATCATGACATTGGTGTTCGCCTTCTTCGCCCATTTGGAGAATTCGTTGATGCCGACGAGATTGGGCTCATAGGTCCTCCATGCAAGATCAAGCCTCGGCTTTCTCTGCTCCTTCGGTCCAACGGAATCCTCCCAGTAGAAATTGGAGACAAAGTTTCCGCCCGGATAACGAACGATCGGAACATCCAGTTCCCTGACAAGATCAATCACATCCTTCCGGAATCCCAGTTCATCCGAGGTCGGATGATCCGGCTGATAAATGCCGGTGTACACCGCGCGGCCAAGATGTTCAATAAAGGATCCGTAAATTCTCTTATCGACTTCTCCGATTTTAAAATCCTTGTCGACAATCAGCTTCGTTCTGCGTGCCATCTGTGTGGTTCCTCCTTCTTAATGCACCATCCGGTGCCGTCTGAAACTGCCGTAAAATAAAAACTGCCTGCAGTTTCTCCCTCTCTTCGCAATATACAATCGTCCCCATATGATGTCAATCATTGTTTTAGAATTATGTATTTTATTTTTGATTTTTCTAAACATATACCAAGAACATGACAAAGAATCCTCGATTTTCTCGCTTCCTTCCGTTGTATTGCGCATCATTTCTGTTAAAATAACGGAGTATTCTTACCATACTTCACAAAAGCGGCTTATGCTTTTGATTTTACGAAACACTGTATTCAGACAGGAGGACGCCTTATGCTGCACATCACAAATCTTACCGACGGGCTGGATGTGTTCAAAGCTCTCGGTTCTGAGGTCCGAATCCGGATTATGAATATTCTTCTGGAAAATAATGAAATGAATATGAAGGAGCTGGCGCAAAGACTTGCGATTTCGAACGGAGCGCTGACCAGTCATATCCGCCTTTTGGAGGAATGCGGTCTGATTCATGTTGCCAACCAGCAGGGAGTACATGGAAACCAGAAGATCTGCTCGATCAACCAGGATAAAATTCTCGTGGAGCTCTCCCGCGATGTCCCGGCTCAGAA
>CALEFO010000089.1 GCA_937877165.1 uncultured Lachnospiraceae bacterium
CGCAATCCGCATCATGTAGCGGCGCATGATGATCGTCAGCTCATCGTGCGGGCACTTCTCATAAATGTACAGCTGAATCTCCGTAAAGTTGATATTGTGCAGATAGATGGGGCCGGTATATCTGGCCACAATGGAGGCCAGGTCGATGACCTTCTGCAGGGCGCGCTCACTGGTATAGGGCGGTGCGTTGAAATACGTCGCATCCAGCTTCAGTCCACGCTTCGCACACATCCATCCCGCCACGGGGGAATCAATTCCACCGGACAGGAGGAGCATTCCCTTTCCGCTGCAACCGATCGGCAGACCTCCCGGCCCCGGCAGAATATGGGAATACAGATAAATCCGCTCGCGGATTTCCACATTGAGAAGGACCTCCGGCGTATGCACATCCACATGCGACTCCGGATAGCGCGTCAAAATCTCTTCACCAATCTCTGCGTTCAGTTCCATGGACTCCATGGGATAACTTTTTGCAAGGCGTCTCGTGTGAACCTTGAACGACACCGCGCGATTCTCATATTCTACACCGAAGAAATCCCCGGCAGCCTTCCGAAGCTCCTCCACCGGCACCACCGGCATAATAACGGTGGGACAGATGCCAACAATGCCGAAGACATGGCTCAGATTCTCCACCACCTCATCATAGTCATACTCACTCAGACAGTTGACGAAAATCCGTCCGCTTGTCCGGTCAATCGTAAAATGACCCTCACACCGCTTCAGTGCAATCCGGATCTGGTTGATCAGCTGCTCCTCGAACAGGCCGCGGTTCTTGCCCTTGATGCCAATCTCCGCGTATTTGATTAAAAATGCATGATACTTCATAGCTTCCTTTCTTTCCGCAGCCCGCGGCGTGATTAACTTCTGGTATATTTTCGCAGGAACGGCAGCAGCTCTGCCAGTGCCGCTGCAGCAGCCTTCAGATCCTCCGGCGTATTCATCACAGACAGGCTGAAGCGCAGGGTCGAATCCAGATACTCCTCCGGTGTTCCGATCGCCAGAAGCGTATCTGAAATGTGCGGATGGTTAGACGCACAGGCACTTCCCGCCGACACATAAATGCCCTTTTCTTCCAGCGCATGCAGAAGGACCTCCGCGCGCACACCCTCCACGGAGAGACTGATGACATGCGGCGCACTGTCTCTCCCGGTCAGGCCGTTTACATGAACGCCTTCCATGGCCGTCACATCATTTATGAACTGCTCCTTCATCGCGTACAGCCGGTCCATCTCTTCATCGAAATGCTGATACAGCATCTGCGCGGCAAGAGCCATGCCCGCGATTCCCGCGACATTCTCCGTGCCGCTGCGCATGCCCCTCTGCTGTCCGCCGCCATACATGATGTTGGTGATCTTCACATGATCGCCGATGTACAGAAGACCAATTCCCTTCGGTGCATGAATCTTGTGCCCGCTGGCAGACAGAAGATCAATGTGCATCTTCTTCGGATGAATGATTGCCTTTCCAAAGCCCTGCACGGCGTCCACATGAAACAGCGTATTCGGATTCTTCTCCTTGATCCTGCGGCCGATCTCCTCGATCGGTTCCAGCGCACCGATTTCATTGTTCGTGTGCATCACTGAAACGAGAATCGTATCCTCACGCACTGCATTCTCCACATCCTCCGGGCTGACCTGTCCGTTGTGATCCACCGGGAGGATTGTCACTTCAAAGCCTTCGGATTCCAGATATTTCATTGTCTCCAGAATTGCGGGATGCTCAATGGCCGTTGTAATCAGATGCTTTCCGCTTCTCTGATTGGCTCTTGCCGCGCCGATCAGGGAGATGTTGTCCGACTCCGTTCCACAGGAGGTAAAATAAATATTCTGCGGCGAACATTTCAGTATGTCCGCAAATATTTTCTTCGCCGTGCGGATACGTTTTTCCGCCTCAACGCCCTTGTGATGCATGCTCGAAGGGTTCCCGTATTCGTCCAGATAAATCGTGTTCATCAGCTGAACAACCTCCGGAAATACGCGGGTTGTTGCCGAATTATCCAGATAAATTTCCCGTTTCTTTTCCATTCCTGCCTTCTTTTCTTTCCTGTTCTCCTCAGTGAATTTCAAGGATATAGATCAGCCAGGATAAAATTGCAAGTCCTGCTGTTTCCGTGCGGAGGATCCGCCTGCCAAGAGAAATCGGCCGAATTCCCGCTTCCCTGGCAAGTTCCACCTCCTCTGGAGCAAAGCCTCCCTCCGGGCCAATGAAAATGCTGACCGACTGTCCCGGCTTCATGCTCTCCAGATATCCCTTCGTGGAACCGTCATCCTCCTGCAGCTCATAAGGGATCACCCGAAAATCCGTCTGCTGCCTGGCATACTCCACTGCTTCCTTCATGCTCATCGGCAGAGTCACCTTCGGAACAATTCCCCGCCTTGACTGTGAGGCTGCCGACTCCGCAATGGTCTGCCACCTTGCGCTTTTCTTCGCCGCCTTTTCAGCATCCAGCTTTACGACACAGCGCTCCATACTGACCGGAATAATCTCCGCCGCCCCGAGCTCCACAGCCTTTTGTACGATCAGGTCCATCTTATCGGACTTTGGAAGGCCCTGGAACAGGAGCACCTTCACCGGCAGCTCCACCTCGTGTTCCTTGACAAAGCGGAGTCTGCACACCACCGCGTCCTCTTCATACTCTTCAATTCCGTACCGGTATTCTCTTCCGTCTCCGCCGATACTGACGCTGATTTCTTCTCCCGGCTTCAACCGCATCACGTTGCGGATGTGATTGACCTCCGGACCGGTAATTCTCAGAAGATCGTCCTGTAGATCGGACGGATCTGCAAATAAATGCAGCATAGCTTCCCTTCCCTCTGCGTCCTTTCGTGGGCACAGGCATCACTTCCCATGCCGCTCCCTGCGAAAAAGCGCAGCCTTCTCCGCACTCTGGTGAAAATTTCTCATTCGGCCTTCCGCCCGGTCACGCAGCGCCACTCGCCCTGCGCGGTAATCTCCTCAATCTGCAGGCCTGCCGCCTTCATTGCATGCGCCACGGATTCCTCTTTTCCCTCCAGAATCCCGCTGGTAATGAAGACCCCGCCCGGCTTCACCGCGCACACCGCGGCAGGGGTAAGAGGAATCAGCACATCCGGAAGAATATTGGCAACCACAATGTCGTAGCGGTTCTGCCCGACCTCCTCCTGAACCTTCGGATCATCAATGAGGTTCCCAAGAATGACCTCAAAGCGGTCCGCTTTCACGCCGTTGGCCTCCAGATTCTCTGCAATGGCAGGTGCCGCGCAGGGGTCCAGATCCGTCCCGACCGCGGACTTCGCGCCCAGCATCAGCGACAGAATCGACAAAATACCGCTTCCGGTTCCGACATCCAGAATCTGCGTATCCTTTGTCAGATACTTGCGGATTTCGCGGATGCACAGCTGTGTTGTCTCATGTGCTCCTGTTCCAAACGCAGTTCCAGGGTCAATATGAAACGTCAGTACGGGCTCCCTGTCCGTCACCTGCGGCTTTTCCCAGGAGGGAATGACCAGAATATCATCAATCCAGAACTGGTGGAAAAACTGCTTCCAGTTGTTGACCCAATCAATATCTTCCGTCTCTTCAATTGTAACTGTGCCGTCTCCGATGGTGTCCGAATACCGGCGAAGATCGCGAATCTGCTCTTCCATCTTCCGGCGTATCTCCTCCGGTCGGATCTCCTCATCCTGCAGAAGAAGCCTTCCATCCTCCGTCTCTTCCACATAGAAGCTCAGAACCGCGCTGTCATCTCCTGCCTGTTCCTCCGGCATGATGTCAACGAACATCTGCTCCTTCTCCGCCGCAGTTAGCGGAACATGATCCTCAATCTGTGCACCGCACAGACCGATGTCCTGCATGGCGCTGATCAGAATGTCCTCTGCCTCAGCCGTTGTCCGAACCCGGAACCGCATCCATTTCATAAACACACCTCACATAAAGAAGAGCCCTCCGGCCCGTCTGCATACAGATGTATCATAACACAACAATGCCGCATTCCGGAATCAGCAGTCCTGATAAGATCCATGAAACTGCCGGTTCCGGGATGCGGTCCTTGACTGCATCCTGATTTTCCAGATGAAAGAGACTCTTTCCGCTCCCTTCACCCACCAAAATCATGATGCCACTTTTTATTTCCAGAATTTCTTACGCTTGCCCTTCACCGTCTCTTTAGGAGCGTCTCCGGATTCCTGTACACGCTCTGCCGCGTGAAGGCTGTCGCCGGTTGCCTCATCGAATTTCTCCAGAAGCTCACGTGCCTCCCGGGAAAGCTTTGTCGGCGTCTCTACTGTCAGCGTAATGTACTGATCTCCGCGGACATTCTTGTTCTGCAGACTCGGAACACCCTTGCCCTTCAGCCGCACGCGGGTTCCCGTCTGGGTCCCCTCCTTGACATCATAAAGGACCTTGCCGTCAACGGTGTCAATGACAATACTTCCGCCAAGTGCAGCCACCGCATAGGAAATCGTCACATTGCTGTACAGATCATTGTCCTGACGGTAGTAATTCGGATCCTCCTCCACGAGGACCTCCACCATCAAATCACCGCGCGGGCCTCCGTTGATCCCAGGCTCTCCCTTCTCGGAAATCCGGACACTCATTCCGCTCCGGATTCCGGCTGGGATCGTCACCTCGATCTGCTTGCGGCTGCTGGTATATCCGCTGCCGCCGCAGGTGGTGCATTTCTCTTCGATGATCTTGCCGCTGCCGCCGCAGTTCGGACAGGTCTGCACGTTACGGACCGTACCAAAGAAAGACTGCTGTGTATAGACGACCTGTCCCTTTCCGCCGCACTTCGGGCACATCTTCGGGCTGGTTCCAGGCTTTGCTCCCGTACCATTGCAGGTCGGGCACGGATCCTTCAAATTCAGATTCAACGTCTTCGTCGTTCCGAAAATGGACTCCATGAAGCTGATTCGGACGCTCGTACGAATGCTGGCTCCTTTCATCGGGCCGTTCGGATTGGATCTGGCTCTTCCGCCCCCGAACAGATCACCGAAGATATCTCCGAACATATCTCCGAAATCTGCTCCGTTAAAATCGAATCCACCTCCGCCGTATCCGCCGGTTCCATCGAAGGCTGCGTGTCCAAACTGATCATACTGCTGCCGTTTCTTCGGGTCGCTCAGGACCGCATACGCCTCCGATGCCTCCTTGAAAATCGCCGCAGCCTCTTCACTGGGGTTCACATCAGGATGATACTTCTTCGCCAGCTGCCGATATGCCTTCTTGATCTCTTCCTCAGAGGCATTCTTCTGTACACCCAGCACTTCATAATAATCGCGTTTCTGCTCTGCCATACGTCGTTCAAATCCTTATCATCAGACCGCATCTGCGGCTTTATCCGCATCCGTAAAATACGGATTTTCCTGTTTTTCTCCGTCAATGATATGGCCCGGAACGGATGTTCCGCCCCGGGCTATACCATTTTATTTCATTGTCACCGGTTTCCTGGCCTGCCGCGTTCTGCCTTCCGACAGCGCTTCTGCCCGCCCGCGGATCAGACTTCTCTGTAATCTCCGTCTACCACATCATCGGCATTGCCGCCATTTGCCTGCTGACCACCCATATCCGGGTTCGGTCCCGCCTGCTGACCGCCGGCCTGCTGATTCTGCTGCATGTTCTGATACATCGCATTGAAGAGCTGCTGGGAATCATTCATCAGCTTCTCCTTGCCGGACTTCAACGCATCCACATCAGCATCACTGATATCCGGTTGATCCTTCGTGCGATCCAGAACGGCCTTCAGTTCTGCAAGATCCGACTCAACCGTTGCCTTGCTGCCTGCCTCGATCTTGTCACCTGCTTCCTTCAGTGCCTTCTCAATCTGGAAGACAGCGGAATCCGCATCGTTTCTTGCGTCGATGGCTTCCTTTCTCTTCTTATCCTGTGCCTCGTACTCCTTGGCATCCTTGATTGCCTTCTCAATCTCGTCATCGGACATGCTGGAGCCTCCGGTGATCGTGATATGCTGCTCCTTGCCGGTTCCAAGATCCTTTGCGGAAACCGTAACAATGCCGTTCGCATCAATATCGAAGGTAACCTCGATCTGCGGAACACCTCTCATTGCCGGCGGAATTCCATCCAGACGGAACTGACCGAGAGACTTGTTGTCTCTTGCAAATTTACGCTCACCCTGCAGAACGTTGATATCTACTGCAGTCTGATTATCGGATGCTGTTGAGAAGATCTGGCTCTTCTTGGTCGGGATCGTTGTATTTCTCTCGATCAGAGGAGTTGCGATGCCTCCCATTGTCTCAATCGACAGGGTCAGAGGCGTGACATCCAGAAGAAGGACATCCCCGGCACCTGCATCACCTGCAAGCTTACCACCCTGAATTGCAGCACCGATTGCTACGCACTCATCCGGGTTCAGGCTCTTGGAAGGCTCCTGACCAGTCAGCTGGCGAACCTTGTCCTGCACACACGGAATTCTGGTAGAACCGCCGACCAGAAGAACCTTTCCAAGATCCGCATTGGTCAGGCCTGCATCCTTCATTGCGTTCTGAACCGGGATTGCAGTCTTCTCAACCAGGTCACTGATGAGGTCTTCGAACTTTGCTCTGGACAGGTCCATGTCAAAGTGCTTCGGGCCTTCTGCCGTAGCCGTGATGAACGGCAGATTGATGTTCGTGGTCGTCGCGGAAGAAAGCTCTTTCTTGGCCTTCTCGGCTGCTTCCTTCAGTCTCTGCATTGCCATCTTGTCGCCGGACAGGTCTACGCCCTCTTTAGCCTTGAACTCGCTGACCATCCACTGCATGATGCGGTTATCGAAATCATCACCGCCGAGGTGAGTATCACCATTGGTGGAAAGAACCTCGATGACGCCGTCGCCGATCTCAATGATGGAAACATCAAAGGTACCGCCGCCGAGGTCGTATACCATGATCTTCTGTTCCTTCTCATTGTCCAGGCCATAGGCAAGAGCTGCTGCCGTAGGCTCGTTGATGATACGCTTTACATCAAGGCCTGCAATCTTGCCGGCATCCTTGGTTGCCTGACGCTGTGCATCATTGAAGTATGCGGGAACAGTGATGACGGCCTCGCTGACCTTCTCACCCAGATAGCTCTCCGCGTCATCCTTCAGCTTCTGAAGAATCATTGCGGAAATCTGCTGCGGGCTGTACTTCTTGCCATTGAGTGTGCGGCCATGATCCGTACCCATATCTCTCTTAATGGAAGAAACCGTGTTGTCCGCGTTGGTAACTGCCTGACGCTTTGCAGGCTCGCCGACCAGACGGTCTCCATTCTTTGTAAAAGCTACAACGGAAGGTGTGGTTCTTGCGCCTTCCTTGTTTGCAATAACAGTCGGCTGTCCGCCTTCCATGACTGCAACGCAGCTATTGGTTGTTCCTAAGTCAA
>CALEFO010000090.1 GCA_937877165.1 uncultured Lachnospiraceae bacterium
AAAACTAAATTTATTCCGTTTGGAACGGATACGGAATTTTTCAACGCGGAAGATACTGCTTCTTCGAAAGGAAAGACGGAAGAATCGGAATCCTTCAAGAAAGAAAACGGCAGATATATTCTGAGCTTTGGCAAAATCAAGCGGGACTGGAAGACTCTTCTGGAGGCATATGAGCTTTCGGATCGAAAGCTTTCTCTGAAGATTGTCGGAAATCCGGAACTTATGAGTAAGGATACGATGGTACAGATTCTGCCGCCTGTTCCGCTTGACAGACTGCAGGAGCTGATCCGTGGGGCGGCATTCTGTGTGGTTCCGCTGGAGGTTCTGCCGTATTCCTATGGACAGATGACGCTCCTGCAGCAGATGGCAATGGGAAAGGCCGTCATTGCTGCAGATGTACCGAGCCTTGCGGCCTATCATGAGGGAGATGGAGTGCTCTGGTATCGGCCGGGAGATGCGACAGAGCTGGCTGGGACGATGAATGAACTGGCGGACGATCCGAATCTTTGCAGAAAATTGGGGGAAAAGGCAGAAGAGGCTGTTCGGACGCGATACAATGAAGAGAAAATGGCAGAAGAGATTCAGAATTTTTTGCTGGACATTCTGAAATAAGGAAAGAGGCATGACACCTGATATCAGTATTGTGGTACCCGTTTATAATACAAAAGAATATCTGACAAGATGTGTGTCGTCGCTGATCAGACAGACCCATGCCAATATTGAGATCTGTCTTGTAGATGACGGGTCGACGGATGGCTCCGGCAGGCTGTGTGATGAACTGGCGGAAGCGGATTCCCGTATCCGGGTTCTTCATAAAGAAAATGAAGGACAGGGAATTGCGAGAAACGAGGGAATCCGGATGGCGGAGGGCGAGTTTGTTGCCTTTCTGGATTCGGATGATTACTGGGACCTTGATGGATGCCGGAAGATTCTGGAGCGGCTTCGAGAGACAGGAGCAGATCTGTGCGCGTTCGGTTACTGCAAGGAGAATGAGGATGGAACCGTACTGGCAAGACCTGCCGTCCGGGAAGACTGTTACCGGGGAGAGGAAGTCCGCAAGGGATTTGTTCTTCATTTTTTCGGGGATGATCCGTTGAATGATGATCTTCGCGGTGTATCTGCCTGCATGAGTTGTTTTCGGAGATCCGTGATCACAGAGCACAATGTGCATTTTGCATCGGAGAGAAAAGTCCTCAGTGAGGATACGATATTCAATCTGGAATTCTGTCGGTACTGCAAGATGGCGGCGACCCTTCCGGCGGTCATTTATCATTATGTGATGCGGAAGGCCTCCCACACGCACCGGGTAGATGAAAATCGTATGGAAAGGACCGTGAATTTCTGCGGGCTCCTGCGGAAATATGCAGAAGAATATGGAATTTCCAAAGATCCCGGTGTTGATATCCGGCTGCACAATACGGTTTGGATTACAGTTATGGAGATGATACGGCAGTATGCGGGAGCGGATCACGGGAGAAAAAAGATTCGTGCGTTTCTCCAGAAAAAAGAAGTGCAGGAGAATGCGGCATATATGGCGAAACTTCCGATGAACTGCAAGCAGAAAGCCCTATGTTGCTGCATCCGGGGAAAATTTTCTTTTGCCGTATTCATGATGGGAAAACTGCATGCGTGAAGAGCAGAGATTGAGAAAGTGGAGAAATTCCGAAAATGGATGAAGCGAAATATGAAAGGCAGAATGCCACTCCTTTGATCAGTGTGGTCATGTCTGTTTATAATGAGGAAAACTACCTGCAGGAGGCGATCGACAGTATTCTGGGGCAGACAGTACAGGATTTTGAACTGATTCTTGTGGATGACTGTTCCACAGACCGGACTCGTGAAATCCTACGCGGTTGCCGGGATCCGAGAATCCATGTGATATGGAACGAGGAAAACAAAGGGCTTACTGCAAATCTGAACCTGGCGATTTCTCTGGCAAAGGGCCGGTATATTGCACGGATGGACGGAGATGACCGGTCCCATCCGGATCGTTTTGAAAGGGAGCTTCGGTATCTGGAGACTCATCCGGAGCTGAAGCTGATCAGCTGCCGCACAGAGACCTTTGGAAAGGAGCACCTTCGCTCGGACATCCAGGGAGATTCGGAGTATCTGCGCTGCCGCATGTTGGTGCGGCCGGTGCTGGCCCATCCGGGGTTTCTGGTAAGAGGAGAGGTGTTCCGGGAGCTTGGGTTCCGATATGACGAATCCTTCCGGCAGGCGCAGGATTATGATCTTGCAGCAAGAATCAGCAGAAAGTATGCGATTGGAATCTGTCCGGAGGTACTGCTGGAATATCGGGCGCATGAGGGACAGGTGTCCAGCAAAGCCGGCAGCAGGCAGTTCGCCAACGCGGACCGCGTGCGAGCCTATCTTCTGGAAGAGCTGGGAATTCATTTGAATGAGGATGAGTGGCAGGATTATCACCGGCTGGTGCTGGAAGAACATACGGAAGATAAGAATGCCTATCTTCGCGTGATGAAAATTCTGGATCACATTGTGGAGCAGAATCAGGAAAAGAAGATTTATGATCCGGATATTTTGAAGGATTCGCTTGGAAGGATCATGGCGGATTGGATCATTCGTGGGAAGTCCAGGGAGATCTACCGACAGGCAGGAGAAATTCTTCATTATGACAGAGAATATCTCCGCGCATACCGCAGAGAGTGGATGAGAACCATGCGGCGAAAACTCGGCAGGCAGTAGAAAGCATTCTGTCGGAATGGGCGGGATGGATTCAAAACAAAGACAGGAGCG
>CALEFO010000091.1 GCA_937877165.1 uncultured Lachnospiraceae bacterium
TGACCGTGGACAAAAGCACCCTTGTGCCGGACGAGAGCCTGACCATCGACGAGGGCGCAGTTGCCCCGTGGAAGAGCCTGATGTGGTCGCTGATGACTGACATCTGCCGGGAGATGGGTGTGCGGACGGATGTGCCCTTCCGCGATCTGACCGACCAGGAAAAGGATATCGTGTTCCACGGTCCGGCGGAGAAAAAGCACATTTTCTATCACAATAAGAATACCAGTCAGGCCGGAGATCTGGACTTTACCTATTTCAATGCCGTTTACACTGTAGAAAACGCCCTTTCCAAGGTCAAGGATGAAAAGGGTATGAAGCGGGTGGAAAAGTTTTTGAAAGAGGATGTCTGCCCGGATTGCCATGGCACACGGTTATCCGCCGCCGCCCGCGCCCCAAAGCTGCGGGAAATTTCTCTGGACGAAGCCTGCACAATGACGCTCTCTGAGCTGATGGATTGGGTGCGGGGCGTTCCCGGCAGTCTGCCGGAGGAAATGCGCCCCATGGCAGAGAGCATTTGTGAGGCGTTCCAGAGTACCGCCAGGCGGCTGATGGATTTAGGACTTGGTTACCTGACCCTGGACCGCTCGGCGTCCACACTCTCCACCGGTGAGCGACAGCGGATGCAGCTTGCGCGCGCTGTCCGCAATCGCACAACCGGTGTTCTCTATGTGCTGGATGAGCCGTCCATCGGTCTGCATCCGTCGAACATCGTGGGGCTTACCGGCGTGATGCACGACCTGGTCGCCGACGGCAACTCCGTCATTCTGGTCGATCATGACACGCAGATTCTGAAGGAGGCCGACTGGATCATTGAGATGGGGCCGGAGGCGGGAGCAAAGGGCGGTCATGTCATTGCGGAAGGTACGATCCCTGCCGTGACAGGCAACCCGGAATCACAGATCGGTCCGTTCCTGTCAGGAAAGGCAGAAACCAAGCTGCGCACTTGCACCGCACAAGAAAACCTGTTTACAAACGGTACGATCCATCTGTCCACTTCCGGGATTCACACGGTCAAGCCGCTCGAGGTCGATATTCCGAAGGGGCGCTTGACGGTCGTAACAGGCGTGTCCGGCTCCGGCAAGACCACCCTGATACTGGAAAGCCTGACCCCCGCGCTGGAAGCAAAGATCGGCGGCGGTGCCCTGCCCGCGCATATCCGTGGAGTTGAGGCCGAGGGCATTGCCCATGTCAAGCTCATTGACGCAACACCCATCGGCATCAATGTCCGTTCCACGGTGGCGACCTATGCGGGTATTCATGACGAGCTGCGCAAGCTTTATGCAAAATCGTCGGACGCAAAGGATAAGGGCTATAAGGCGAGCGATTTTTCCTACAATACAGGCTCGCTTCGCTGCCACAGCTGTGATGGAACGGGTGTGGTCAGTCTTGATGTGCAGTTCCTGCCGGATGTGAACATTCCATGTCCAGATTGCAGAGGTTCCCGCTATGCCCGCGACGCCTATGCTGTGAGGCTGACCAACAAAGCGGGGGCATCCGCGTCCCTGCCAGAGCTGATGGATATGGACGTGAACACCGCCATTGATTTCTGTAAGGACATGAAAGCCGTCAGCCAGCGGCTGAATATTCTGAAACAGCTCGGTCTTGGTTATCTCACGCTCGGCGAGGAAACGCCCAGCCTCTCCGGCGGCGAGGCGCAGCGCCTGAAGCTGGCCAGCGAGATCGGAAAAACGCAGACAGATTCCGTTTTCGTTTTTGACGAGCCATCCATCGGGCTTCACCCTTTGGATGTGCGGGTGCTGCTGGGCGTCTTTCAGGCGCTTTTGGACAATGGTGCAACGGTCATCGTCATTGAGCATGACCTCGACGTTATCCGAAATGCCGACTATGTCATCGACATGGGGCCGGGCGGCGGAGAAGCCGGCGGCAGGATCATTGCCAGGGGGACGCCGCAGGAGATCAGTGAAAACAAGGACAGCATTACCGGCAGATACTTATGATAACGTCAAACGCCAGAGAAGAGTTATTGCAGAATGAATCGGGAAGATTACAGAACATCCTGATGAGTGATGAAAGATTCTGTGCAGTGAACAGAGCGAAACAGCGAAAATCCTGGAGAAGTAGTTTTGTGGTGCATTATCAACAAAAACAAAGTAAAATATATCTGTTAAATATCGAAAAACACAATATATTGGATGGAATTTGACAAAAATCGGAACAGCAGCAAAGAAAGTCGGGAAAACAATGTATGCACGCCTCGATATGACGTTAAGCGCAGATAAAGACCTGTCCTTTCAGATGCCTTCTTCCTTTCACGGGGCGCTGATGGAACAGTTGGAGCCGGAATATGCAGCGGAACTGCACAGCTCGCAGCTTCATCCCTATACGCAGCACCTGGAACGAAAAGAAGATGAGTGGCATTGGGTTGTGACAGCGTTGAATGAAAGAGCCTGTCAGGAGATCATTGAGAAAAAGCTGTTAAAGCTTCAGGAGTTCAAACTGAACAAGCATCAGATTGATCTGAAGATTATGGATCGAAGGTACACGGAGCTGTCGAAGAGAGAACTGGCCTTCAACTTCTATCAGAACAGTCAGAGCCCGTACATTTCTTTGCGATTTCTGACACCGACGGCGTTTAAGTATCAGGGAAGATATATCAATTATCCGGAGCTTTCCTATCTGTATAGCAATTTGATGAACAAGTATGATGCTGCAGACGATGAGGAATCCATGCAGGATGAAGATACGCTGGAGCAGCTGATCCGGAATACTTCGATTAGCCGATATGACCTGCACAGCATTGCCTTTAGCATGGAAGGAATTCGCATCCCGGCATTTCTGGGGACAATGACGCTGCGGATCCATGGGACACAGACGATGTGTAACTTCGCAAATATGCTGTTCCAATTCAGCGAGTATTCCGGAATCGGAATAAAGACGGCGCTGGGAATGGGAGCAGTCAGATATTGCGATTCAGGCCAATTCTTAAAAAATTAAAGCAAATCTCGTTTATCCAAATTGATGGAAGATGTTCCCTCTGTTGATTTTTAAATAGAACCATTTGTATGAATAAACAATTCAAATATTCTGAGAAAGGGGCGTGTTTTGTTCATCAATGTATCAAATCATCCATCCGCGAATTGGAACGAAGAACAATATCGGGCAGCCAGTCAGGATGGTCAGGTGATTGATCTGATGTTTCCTAAGATTGATCCATGCGCAGGCAGAGACGAAATCATTGAGCTTGCGCAGGAATATTACTCACAGATTTCAAAAATTACTCAGTTGCAGGACATTCCAACATCAGAAGTTACTGTGATGGTATCTGGAGAGTTTACATTCACATATCACCTTGTTAAGCGGCTTCTGGAGAGTGGATATCGTGTTGTATCTGCATGTACGAGGCGCGACGCATCTGAAAAAATCATGCCGGATGGAAGCGTGATAAAAACGGCTAAATTTGGGTTTGTGCAGTTCAGAGAATATTAATTTAATTATAAATGGGAGAGATGACATGATTACAAGCAGTGGAGTGGTAACAGATAAAGGACAAATTAAAAATTTCCTGATTCTCGGTTTGAGCAGAAAGCCAAAGGAATGGAATAAAAATGTGCAACAAACGGATCGTTATCAATCTCCGGATGAGGATGGAACTCCGATCATAACAGGCGGTTATCAGTTAGAGCCGGTTCCGCAATACCTGGCTTTTACCGTCGGACTCGACAGAGTGCTTATGATCGAAACGGAGGATACGCGGGATATTGAGGACTACTTCAAGGCGCGTCTCCACAATATGCCCAATTTGCACGAAAGATTAACAATTGATGAATATCGCCTTGCAGGCCCGGATACAACCACACTGGCTGAGATAGATGAGATTATTAATCACATCAAGGAATATGTAAACGAGAATGATGCGGTTACGATCTATTTGGACCTTCATGGAGGGATCAGAATTAACGCTGAAATCATGAACATGATTTTTTCGCTTCTGCCGATGGAACATCTCAATCATAAAGCTCCCATTCATATTGATCCCGATAATATTTATTCTGTCGTTTATTCTGAAAAAAATTCGGATAGCAACAAGATTATTAAGGCAGGCGAGCCCTATCAGCTTCTGGACCTTGTTGCAGGCGTTCACGAATTCGTGGAGTATGGAAGAACAAAATCTCTGACTGCCTACGCGGAACATCATGAGGAGCTGAAGCCATTGGTAAAGGCTATGGACAAGATCTCGGATGCTCTGGCAATGGCCAACAATGATGCTTTTGAACAGGGACTCCAAGATCTTAGAAAGCAGATGGAAAGACAAGGGGATAAGCATAGCGCAATAAATACGTCGGACATTTTGTTCCGATTAATCAATCAGGAATACGGCAATATTATTAAACCTGAGGCAAATTTGCTCGATAAGATTCGCTGGTGCAAGGATAAAAAGTTCTATCAACTGGCAATCACAATGTGCGAATCACAAGTCCCCTGGTATCTGGCAGTGAAGAAAGAAAAGCAGGAAAAGGGAGAGGTTTTTGATTTCTCTGATGCGATTAAAAGCGAATTTGGACAGGATCCCAATACAAATGGGAAGATGGATGATAAAGATCGTTTTCTGAAGATATTTAATTTATTCGTGTCCAGATATTGGAAGCCGATTGAGAAGGATGGAAAGATATTTTATCAAATGAAAAACAAAAACAATGTGCCACTCTATTGTCTTGTAGGTGACAAGAATACGAAGGCTATTGTTCACAGATTTTTGACGCTACACAAAAATATCAAGGCAACACGTAATAAGGCAAATCATCTGGGATCTTTTGAAAACGATAGGAATAACATAACAATATACAGAACGGCCAACGCATTGGATAAGGCAATCAATGAATATCTGGAAACAGTCAAATGTCTACGGAAAGCCGGAATAACATTTAAACTGGAGAGATCGAATCGCACTATTTCTTAAGACTCTTTTTTTGAACTCGGAAACTCCTGAACAATGCCGGTTAAATATCTCTGTAGGGGGAACATAACAGCATGAAGAATGATTACGTATTAGCAATGTACGATGTCCGCGGAAAGCAGCAATTCATTTATCGCAGTGAACATCTTAAAGAGATCATTGGCGGATCGGCAATCATTCGCGATGTCTTTGATGATTATCTCTATGATGCTGCAAAGGAGGTCAGGAACAAAACCTTTGGAGTAACCAGTGGAGAAGCAATTTATCGTTATGTTTCATCAGGCTCAGAACAAATCGAGAAGTTTTCATTCAAGGCATTTGAACAACGAATGCAGACTCCTCAATACATAGGGGAAGTAATTTATAACGGCGGTGGAAATTTCTTCATTCTTTACAAAAGCGGGCAAATCTGCAGGGATGTAACAGCGGTCTTTACCAGGAGTGTTCTGCAGAATATCGGAGCCCTGAAAGTGATCTGTACTTATATTTCTGATATTCATCCGGACAATTACAAGGAGGATGTGAAATGCCTGTATCAGAAGCATCGTTACACGGAAAATCAGGAGGCTCCGACGGCTCCCTATGGTACGCTTCCTATCGTACAGACAGATTATCTGACTTCTATGCCGCTTACCAATTACTGTCGGACGGTTGGCAGCAAACCTCTGACTGCGGTTACCAAGGAAACATTTGCCAAGTATCGGAAATACGACGAAATTCGGGAACGTGAGTATTGCAGACCGGCTGATCAGAGAACGGTTCCGGATGAGAAAATTCTGGACAACCTTGTTACCAGAAAAGGTGAGGAGAGCCTCCTTGCGGTCATTTATATGGATGGAAATAATATGGGGGCCAAGGTTGCAGAATATAACAGGGACCGGAAAACATACGACGAGTGCATTAACAGTCTGCGGAAGTTTTCCAGTGAAATCCAAAAAACATTCATTGACGACCGCAAACCTGATATTGATGCGGCGATTCGCAGCTATTCGGACAAATCAGACAAAGAAGGGGTTTTACGCCTTGTAGTCGGTTCTGGTGATGAAATTACAATTATTACAAACGCAAGAGTTGCTCTGCAGGTGGCAAAAGCCTATCTCAAAGCATTGCCTGCAGATATGAGCTCCTGTGCGGGAATTTCCATATTTCATAGTCATACACCGTTTGCAGATGCATATCGCATTGCCGAAGAATGTTGTGAGAGCGGAAAGCAATATATGAAGAAAAGAGCCGCAGAGGAATTGGATCCTGCGGCTGGTAAGGCATGGCAGAACGCATGCATGCTCGACTTCCATTACAATCAAGGCGTCATAGGTGTGTCGCTGGAAGAAATTCGTACTGCTGAAGAGACGGCAGATCTTGCTATTCCATGGATTATAAATGGTGCGAAGGCGGATTCACGGGATGTTACCTGTGAGGACGTTCTTCAGATGCAGAAAATTTTACTCCAGTTCGGCCGAAGCAATGTCAAGGGACTTTTGCAGGCAGCAAGAGAGAGCAGAGGTGCACTCACCATGGAGGTCCGTCGCATATGTGCCCACATGGATCAGAGTAAAGCGGATGCAATGAAGGAATACCACGCGTTTCTGTATGAAGGTGACAGCATAAGTGGCAAGGTTCAGAATCTGATGATCCGTATGATTCCGGTCTATGACATCTGGTTTGGGAAGGAGGAGCGCAATGAATAAAAAGGCAACGGTCAGAATTACATTGCAATCGGATCTCTGTGTTGGCTCCGGGTATTCTTATGCCGGTGTAATTGACAGCGATGTTACGGCAGACCGTTATGGAATTCCGTATATTCCTGCGCGGCGTCTCAAAGGCTGCATGCGAGAAGCTGCAGAAATGATTTCTGCTGTCTTGCAATCTGATGCAATCAGCGAACTGTTTGGCAAACGCGGTCAGAAGGTGCCGGGGAAGCTATGCATGGAAAATGCCCGAATCAGAAATTATTCGGCGATTGTGGCAGCCATGGAGCGTTCTGATTTTTTAAAAAATTATAACAGGGAGTGCGTTCTTCAGCAGTTTACCTCCGTTCGTGCGCAGACAAGAATGGATGAGAACGGAATAGCCATGGATAACACACTCCGATTCATCCGTGTTGTCAACCAGATTTCCCCGCTGAACACAACGAATCAGTCAGAGAACCTTGTGTTTTATGCGGAAGTGATCTATCCGGAAGAGTATGAAAATGATCTCGCAATGATCGCCAAGGCAACAAGATCCATTGGCATCAATCGCAATCGGGGACTTGGAAACATCTGCTGCGAATTGGATGTGTCAGGCGCAAAAGTTGTGAGTACGGCAAAGGTGTCTGTTCGTGAGGAAACGGCACCCGTAGAAATCCGATATACTCTGTTGAATGAGTCACCGCTTATGATCAATCAGAGTAGTGACAACGTATCTGAAACCTATATTCCCGGCCGGAGAATTCTTGGCGCTCTGGCAGAAAAGTATCTCTCCATCAGAGGAAACTCCGCAGAAGACACAACGTTTCGTGATCTGTTCCTGAACGGAGAGGTCACGCAGTTTTTGAATGCATACATTATGAATGCACATGGAGAGCGCTGTATTCCTGTGCCGGGCTACATTAACCGGCTGAAGAAAAGCGGGAAACTTGTAAATTTCGAACGTATTCATGAGGCGGAAGAAAGTGGGGCTTACAGTGTAACGGGAGGAAATCAGCCTAAAAAACTGTCCGGAAAGTATTGTACAATCAGCCGGGATGAGGCGCATGAGGTTTGCATTCAGGAGACCGGGCGGCAGCTGACCTACCATCACAGACATCAGCATGGTGATAACGATGTGCAGCTTTATTCACATCTGGAAATTACAGAAGGGCAGCGATTTGCCGGTGTGATTCGTACATCTGCCGCATATCAGGAGCTGGTAATAAGTTTGTTGGAGCAGGGATTTCGGATCGGAAAATCGCGCAGTGCCGAGTATGGAAAATGTACGATTTGTGACATTGCAAGCAGGGAAGCAGTCCAGAACATTCTTGATGTTAAAGCGGAAGATGACATACTGGTATCGCTCAGCGCCCCTGCAGTATTCACCCTGGCTGGTCAGGAAACCGTCCAATATGAGCAGGTATACAACCTTCTTGCAAAGGATATTGGCATCGAAGGAAAGGTCGGCCCTGCGCATAGAAATCCGGATGGCACAAACCCGTTTGGCATTATTGATTCCAAACTGATTCATGGATATCAGTCCATTTGGAATCTGCACCGCACACCAGTGGCGGCGGTCTCGGAAGGCAGTGTATTTGTCTATCATATGGAACGGGATGCTCAGATCAATCGCCATGCAATGGTTGGCAGTATGCAGCTTGAAGGGTATGGAGAGATTCATGTTGAAAAAATGTCAGATCTCCCGTACCACATGAAAGAGCATGCGATTGTTACGGATGACATGGCCAATCAGGAGGTTCCGCAGGAACTTCGAACGCTGAAAGAACGGATAGAACGTAAGCGACATCTCGAAAGCAGAATGAATTCCATTCGTGAATCACGGGTCCAGAGTATTCTTCATCCCATCTCGGCATCGGCGCTTGGAAGAATCACGCTCATGTTACGTGAAGCGCGGGAATACAGCCAGGTTCCAGAGAAGCAGTATGAAAATTATAAAAAGCGGATAGAGTCGATTAAAACAGATCGCGTTAAGAGACAGGCACTGAAATATGCACAGGCCTGTGATCCTGGGAAACTGGGAGAATTTGCTGACCAGTGGAGCACAATTGCACTGGAAGGCTTGATTTGCCAGAAATATTTGAAAAAGCAGGAAGGGGTGCAGATATGAGAGTATTGAAAAAAAGATATCTCAAAATGAATATTCGAATTGCCTCTTCCTTGTCGATTGGCAGTGGAGAGAACGAAAATACGGATCACGATGTTCTGGTGAACACGGAGGGACTTCCATATATTCCGGGGTCTGCTGTTGCCGGTGTGACAAGGCATGCTCTTGCTGAAGCAGCACTTCTGGATGAGGCTCAGGATAAAATATTGTTTGGCAATGTTGTCATTAATAGGGTGGCATGCAGCGATGATACGGAGTATGCATCAGAGAGTCAGATTGTGACCTATGATGTGCAGCTTAAGGCATCTGACGGAGAACAGCTCCTTGTCACAAGCAGGGATATGGTAGCACTTGATCCATTCAAGACATCAATTACCGGTGGGAAATTTGATATGGAAGTTCTTGAGCCGGGGGCCACGGGGGTTGTTATTATCGAACAGAATCAGACTGCCGAAACAGAGATCGATCCTTTGATTGAGATTGCACGGGTGTGGTGCTCCGGCAGGGTCCGGTTTGGAGCCAAGACCAGCAGAGGCTATGGTGCAGTGGAAGTCATGGATTTCTATGTAGCCTCGTTTGATTTTTCCAAAGAAGGGGAAATACGGCAGTGGCTCGCTTTTTCTCCAAGAGATACACAAAACGTGCACTGGAAACATCTAGTAGATGTAAAGGATGTCCTCAATAATGAAGTGCGCCTCGTTCTTGATTTGCAGCAGGTCGGTGGTATTTCAATACGAAAATATACGACGGGGGTATGTGAGAAGGGAACCTTGCCGGACTATGAGCAAATGACTTATGCCAATGGAGATCCTGTAATTCCAGGGACATCCTGGGCGGGTACATTTCGCCATGCTATTGAAGGCATGATTGGCAGGGATGAGACGCAGAAATATTTCGGTATGATTGAAAACGGACATAAGACCAGAGCGGAGATCTGTTTCTCAGAGAGCCGGATTACAGGAGGACAGAGCAAGCAATTTACACGCGGCGCGATCAATCGGTTTACAGGCGGCGCGGCAAATAAAGCCCTTTATACCGAGAAAACCTATTATCATGGTCATACACAGCTTACTATTGTGCTGCGCAGGAATCATGCAGAAAACCAGACAAAATTTCAAAATGCGCTGGCTGCTGCGTTAGTCGATCTAAATGAAGGATTCCTGTCAGTCGGCGGTGAAACTTCCATTGGCAGAGGGCTGTTCACCATTACTGCGCTGAACGGAGAGAAAGCAGCCGATCATGCTGCAGGTCTATTTGCACAGATCCGCAAGGTATTCATGGAGGAGGGACAGGCATGAATCATCTTAGAGAATTGCAGGATTGCGTTCAGGATATGACCGGTGATGTGTTTTATTCTGCAGAGCAGACAGATCGGTATGATGTTGGATACTGGAATGTAGATGCGCTTGGCAGAATTAAAGAAGAGAATCTGCTTTCTCTTCGTGTTTTTAATGAAGATAAGGAGGTACGTCTTTCTCGCTCGGATATTGGTCAGACGTTCGCACTGCGTGTTATTGATGATCGCAGTGATTGCCATGATCATTATGATGAATGGCAGCTTCTCGACAAGGATGATAAAAGGTCAATGGGCACACATTTTATGGCAACTGGCGGCGGTTCTTATGAATTTCCGCTGACAGGGCTGAGGCATCCGGCTGTGCTGATTCGGTACTATTTGGAGAGTAAGACAAGCGATGGAGAGACGGGACTGACCTATGTCTGTGATTGGAGATGTGTGACGTTCGGAGAGATGGGGGAATAGGGCGATATGGCTGGACGATTCAACAACAATTATAAATTCGGTGGCTATGACAGCAGAAGAAAAGAAAGCACTTCTAACAAGTATAGTAGGAATATGAAGGCAGGATTTGTGAATCCATATAATTTTGTCCCGACGGATGCTCCCAAGCGCTTTATTGATGCAGAGGCAGCCGCCAAAGACAAACATACAGGGGTGTTTTCCTGCCGTCTGATTACAAGAACGCCGCTTTCCATTCCTGACACAGCCGAACAATCTGGTGACAATGCGCCATATCCATTTCTTACAGTTGATGGAAATAAGATCATACCAGGAAGCAGTCTCCGCGGTGTAATTCGAAGTATTTATGAGACGGTAACCAATTCCTGCATGACCACAGTTGAGGAGAATGACGTCATTAATGCGCGTGCAGACCCTAAAAGCGCCTTCCAGCCTTCACTCTTGATAAGAGAAAATGAAGAATGGAATTTATATTCTGCACAACGTACTCCGCTGGTTGTCAGGGAGGGGACTGTTACAAACGGGACCATCCACGTCCAGGGAAAAGATTATCACTGGGGAGATCCGGTTCTGATTGACGATGGTAATAAGAAAAGGTATCCAAGTGATCTTCGTCCTTATGCACCAGAAAATTTGAAACCGGGATATAAAAAGGGCTATTTGTTTCTCGGAGAGGCTTTTGGGAACAAACATGCAGAAGGTATCTTTTTTAAAGAAAACAAAATAAACGGTAACTCCTCGGAATATATCGCAAGACTGGATGAGGTTTATGCTGCTTACAACGACAGCTCCATTAATCGCAATCTTTACACAAACGCAAATGGAAAAAAGAACATCAAAGCGCACTATGGATATCAGGGATATGAGTATGCCAAGAAAAAAGGAGTTATCCCGATCTGGTATCAGATAACCGCAGAAGGCAAAATCCATCTTTCGTTCGCGGCCATTGGACGGATGGTTTATGATAATTCTCTTTCGGATATCGATAACGTTGGAAAGCCATGCAGAAACAGAAACAACCTGTGCAAGGCATGTGCTTTGTTTGGCATGATTGGTGAGAAAAGCCTTGGCAGCAAAGTTCGTTTCACTGATGGAATATGTGTATTGGATTCCGGAACAGTGGACAACGTTCTGCTCAAAGAGCTTGGATCACCGAAACCGTCCTATCTTCCTTTCTATACAGAAGAGGGAAAGGATTACGATCAGCATGGGATAAGGATTCGTGGAAGGAAGTTCTATTGGCATAATCCTAAAGCTGCATCCGATGAGAATGTGTACAAAGGAGATCCTAAAGGAGATACATCGAGAAGCTCAAGTGTCGAGCTGCAGAATTCCGGAGCGGAGTATACATTTAAGGTTTATTATGACAAGGTTACAGAACAGCAGCGCAACGAACTTGCATGGGCACTGACGCTCGGCGATAATGATAAGGATGGAAAACACTGTATCAAAATCGGACATAGTAAACCACTCGGATTGGGAAGCGCCAAAATTGTTATAGAGGATGCGATAGAGCGAAATATAAATGTTGAAGAGGGAACGTATGATGAGACAGCTGTTGCATTAGTTCCTGCAATCGCAGCTGGTGAGAATGCGGTTTGCACCAATATTGGCTACAGAGAACTGATGAGGATTACAGACTATACGGCAATCGCGAACCTGCCCATTGAGTATCCTTATATTGATAATAGCAAAGATCCAATGGATCAGATTGCGGCCAGAAATCCTAATGCAGTAGCAAGCCATCAGTGGTTCAACAGGAATAAGTCGGACTGCGGACTTCTGCCGCATATTTCAGAACCGCAGGAATTGCATCCGTATCATTATGATCCAAACGCTAACGGAAACAGAGAATCAAATGGATACGGGAGCAGGGGAAGTTCGGGCAATTCGTCATATAGCGGTGGAAGCTTCCATGGAAGAAGTAAAAGTTTTAGCGTTCCTGCAACATATAGGCCAATTAAACCGCACAGCAAGCCAGGAAAGTGATACGGGTGGTTTTATGCCGTAAAACTACTTCCAAATATTCAGTGAAGCTCTTGCCCTGGTACCAAGATTGGCCGTACAATTCTATTGATGTAGAAATGGACAAATTAAGGTGATTTTATGATTTTGCGCCGCGCCTTGATTTTACAGGCTTTTTTCATAAAGAATGCACGCAAAATGAGAACCCCGAAGGGGAAAAATTTTTTGCGCCGCAAACTAGCTCAGAGAGACAGTAAAAATAGGCGTTTCCAGACACAGGATTGAGGAAGACATGATCCCCGAAGGGGACGGAAACGCGCTGACCGTTTGCGCAAGGTAATACCTAACCCATTGAGGAAGACATGATCCCCGAAGGGGACGGAAACATCATGGCGGCATGATTGACGAACAAGAATGGTAAGAATTGAGGAAGACATGATCCCCGAAGGGGACGGAAACTTCGGGTTCTTCGATCAGACATTCGCCCTGTGTTATTGAGGAAGACATGATCCCCGAAGGGGACGGAAACCCCGTAAAGCGTGTTACAGGAAGAAAACGGGAAATAATTGAGGAAGACATGATCCCCGAAGGGGACGGAAACTAGCTTGTGCGGCGCACTGCTCACGGCATGCTGCATTGAGGAAGACATGATCCCCGAAGGGGACGGAAACACAGAATCTTCTGCGCGGCAAAGAGCCGGCATCATTGAGGAAGACATGATCCCCGAAGGGGACGGAAACAAACGAGGGCTATATCTTTCAACACTGTGTTTCCTTCCATTGAGGAAGACATGATCCCCGAAGGGGACGGAAACCTGGATGAACTTCCAATCATCCAGAAGAGACTTAACAACATTGAGGAAGACATGATCCCCGAAGGGGACGGAAACAGGGATGCAACAAGCCGTTCCGCCGCGGCTTCCTTGAATTGAGGAAGACATGATCCCCGAAGGGGACGGAAACTTCGGTGTTGTCCTTTGCCTTGCGCAGCTTTTCCAACACCATTGAGGAAGACATGATCCCCGAAGGGGACGGAAACGTTGTTGTCTGTGCACCCTCAGCCATCGCAAGAACCTCATTGAGGAAGACATGATCCCCGAAGGGGACGGAAACACTTACCAAATTCACTCCATACATCTTACTCATAATATTGAGGAAGACATGATCCCCGAAGGGGACGGAAACGCCTTTAACATTTTCTCTGTCCCCCATGCAAGGAGGATTGAGGAAGACATGATCCCCGAAGGGGACGGAAACCGTAGCCGCCATTGACCGAATGCCGATACTCCATGTAATTGAGGAAGACATGATCCCCGAAGGGGACGGAAACCCATTTTCTGATGCACAGCATCCAGAATGTACTCATTGAGGAATAGATGGTCCCCGAAGGGGACGGAAACATGCGAGAAGAATAGATACTACTTTCGACTTTGAATTGAGGAATAGATGGTCCCCGAAGGGGACGGAAACGGGGAAAAAGCTTCATGAAGAAAGAGCATTCATATTCCTCGGAAGAAAGAAGGACAATTGAATTATCAAGAAGACTTGATAAACATGATCCAGATGCAATTCTTGAAGCGTTGCAAGCGGGAAGCTATTTTTGCAAAGTAAAGGCAATGATTACGTGCGCTAAATACAATATAAAAAGCGATGAAATCACTGAAGCGATAAAGCAGTTAAAAGGTATCGAAGCTGTAATACTTGGAAGTACAGTCGGAGAGTATGCGGAGGCAACATTGCATGTATTGGAAGTCGAAAAATACAATGGCAATAATTCATTTGTGTTAGACCTGATCGACGCTGGAGTATAATATGGCTGGCAACGCAAAATTGAAATAAAAGTTGATAGAGGAGAGCAGCAGGAATCAGCAACAGATTTTTCGAACCTGATAAAGAATGAGAGGAAGAGGTATGAGTTATCTGTATGTTTGTGAACAAGGTTCCACAGTAGGGATAGAAGATCATCGTTTTCTGGTTCGCTGCAAAGATGGAATGGTCAAGAGCATTCCGGTGGAAACACTGGAAGCAATGGAAATCTTTGGACGTGTTCAGCTGACAACTCCGTGTATTACAGAATGCCTGAAACGCGGCGTTCAGATTGTTTTCTATTCAGCGAGCGGAGCGTATTTTGGCCGATTGGTTTCGACCAATCATATCAATGTGGAGAGGCAGCGAGTGCAGGCGGCGCTGACGGAAGAATTCTGTACAGAGATTTCCCGGAAGATTCTCCGTGCGAAAATCAGAAATCAGGTTGTGATTCTCCGGCGTTATGCGAGAAATTCTGCGTATTCTGTTGAGAATAGTGTGGACCAAATGCTGCGGCTGAGTGGGAAGTTAGATTCTTGTTCACAGACGGAAGAGCTCATGGGCTATGAGGGAGCTGCTGCCAGAGTATATTTCTCTGCACTGGGCGAACTGATAGATCCTGATTTTCATTTCACAGGCCGCAACCGAAGACCGCCGATGGATCCGTTTAATTCGTTGATCAGCCTTGGCTATTCTGTGATTTTGAATGAAATCTATGGGAAGCTAGAGTCCAAAGGTTTGAATCCGTATTTTGGAATCATGCATAAGGATCGGGAAAAGCATCCGACGCTTGCCAGTGATTTGATGGAAGAATGGAGAGCTGTTCTTGCAGATTCACTGGCCATGAGTGTTCTGAATGGACATGAACTGAATCAGGAGGATTTTTACCGGGATCCGGAAACAGGTGGCGTTTTGCTTGGTAAAACTGGATTTAAAACATTTATTGGAAAACTGGAGCATAAGCTGCGTACAGATAATCGATATTTGAATTATATTGATTATAGCGTCAGCTTTCGGAGAGCCATGGATCTTCAAATGAACCAGTTCTGCAAGGCTATTGAGAACAACGATCCGGATCAGTATTCTCCGGTTATTATTCGGTGACGCATATGGAAAACTACTATTGGAATACAGCAGAGAATACGGGATCAAAGAAGTTATTTGTTCTGATTATTTATGACATCGTCAGCAACAAACGAAGGGCGAAATTTGCCAGGGCCATGAATGGATATGGATTTCGGGTTCAGAAATCTGCCTTTGAGGCCTTGATAGAAGAAAACTTGTTTATAAAACTTCAAAAGGAGATTCCGTTGCTGATTGATCCAGAGGAGGACAGTGTACGAATTTACCGCATGACTGGGTACGGGAAGTCAAACTGTTTGGCGTTAATGATAAAATAGAAGCGGAGGATTTGATTATCGTATGAGTAAAATATTGTTTTCACCAGTAGGCGGGACAGATCCGATTTCAGAGAACAATCTGCATGACGGTTCCCTTCTTCATATTTGCCGTTGCTATAAACCAGACAAGGTTTATTTGTATATGTCGAAGGAAATTTTAAAGCACCATGAAGAAGATGATCGGTATTTGTATTGCCTGCGTAAGTTGGATGAACTGTAGGGGAGAGAAACCGAGTGCCATGTGATCGCCAGGCCGGATATGGAAAACGTTCAGGATTTCGATGTCTTTTACCGGGATTTTCGAGCAGAAATTTGCGTTGGAGTAAAGATTTTGTCAGTTGAATAATAAAAGGGTGTTAGTCCCTTGGT
>CALEFO010000092.1 GCA_937877165.1 uncultured Lachnospiraceae bacterium
GGCTCCTTGCCTATTTCCCTTCGGGTTCTGGCTGATCCAGTCCACCGTATCCGGATCTACACCTTCCGCGATGTCATATCCCATGGAGCGAAGCGCAACACGGGCCAGAAGATTTGCGTACTTCACTCTTCCTGCCTCCGTCATGTGAATGCCATCAAGCAGATCTTCTGATGCCGTATAGATGTTAATTCCAGAATTCTCATACTCGTTGACCGTAGTCGTGTTCGGATGACCTCCCGCCGGATGCGTTGCCGTTTCCACATAGTTGAACAAGGTGCCATACCCATTGTTCACGATATTTGAATCACCAAGAAATGCTCCGGTCCCTCCTTGCCAGAACTGCGCGTAGGTCGGAGTGCAGACGAGGATCTGGGCATTTGGGAAATAATTCCGGATATCCAATATGATGGATTCCAGAGCGCCATAATAGGTATACACGCTCCCCGGATCCTTCTCATCATACATTGGCTTTTTCGACAGATAATCGTTCACACCATACTCCAGAACGAACAAATCCGTCTTGGAGAAGTCGCAGCTCTCAAATACATTCTTCTGATAATCCCAGCCGTCCAGGCAGGAGTCACTCTGCTCTCCGACGATCGCCTTCATCAGATTTACCCCGCAGGTGGTTTCCCACTGGGACATATCCTTTCCAACGTCTGCCTGCTCCGCCGCGGCGCACTTTCCGCCAAGCGCCAGATTGTAGACATTGGCGTGAAGCTTCTCCGACAGGAGGTATCCAAGCCCATCCATTCCAAGGAAATTAGCAAACTGTGAATCGCCAAGAACCACAACCTGGAACATTGCCTTTCCTCTCTTGCCATAGAGAGTGGAAGTTACGCCGTCCGGAAGAGGTGCCTCATTCAGCGTCGGATTCTCGATTTCCGAAGGATCTACCGTCGTTATTTCGGAAGAAACCTCCGTCTGTGCCTCGTGCGTCACCATTTCTGTCGATGCAGCTCCCGAGGATGTATACTCCCGGTCCGCTGCATCCTTCAGATCCGAGTTCAGATCCTTTTCCGCAGCTGCCTCATCTTCTGTGTCTGCAGCAGTACCTTCTTCTGACGAAGACGCCTGGCTGATTTCTGTTGTTATTTCAGTTCCCGTTGACGTGCCCGATCCATCCGCATTTTTCTGTGTCCCAGTCATCCGTCCCAGTAAAAATCCTGCCAGCAGAGCTGCCGCTGCAATGACAGCGGTCACTGCGTTTCTTTTCTGGATACTGTTTCTATTTTCCATAGATGCCCTTCCTGCTGCTGTTTGCAGCATAGCTGTTTCCTTTATGCCATGTTCACAAATGAAACACTTCTGAAGCCAGATATTCTCCGCCTCATTGTTTACATCATCTTATCAGTTGAAAGCTAACGCCATCTCTAAGGAGCCTCATTCAAACCGGAAGAGACATCCTGAAGCCCATCCAGAAAATCCTCCGTGATCATTTCATCCGAATAACTCTGGTGTCCCGGTTTATCGCAGGAAATAGAAAGGCGGTGTGTATCTGCATCAAGCTTCATCCGGACGTGTCCGCCGGCGCGGCAGAAATCCTCTGATTCCAACCGATCATCCACATCTATTATATAGTGAGCTGCAATGACCTGCCGAAGCAGCTTCTCATAATCGATGTCCTTCTCACTTTTTCCCGCCGCTTTTTCTTCACGAATCGCCGCATGATACCAGATACCGATCCAATACATGGCATCATAGCAGGTTTCCTGATAATCTTCTGTCACAAACCGGTCATACCTTGGCTTCAGTACAAAAAAAGACAGGACGAATGCAGCTGTCACAATCACAACGGTACATGCTTTGTGTATTCTCACCGATGCTCCTTTCCCATACTCATTCCTTTCCTGTCCGACACACTTGTTTCCCTTCTAATCTTGCAGCATTTCTTCGACAGACGATCTGCCCGCTCCGGTCAGGCAGTCCCGCACTCTCTTAAAAGTTCGCATACATAAACGCAGAGGATGCGTTGGAAAAGTCCACTGCAAACTGAATCATCAGCATCAGCAGGTACAAAAACATCCAGCGAATCATTCCAGGCCTTGCTGCCAGAATATCATAAAGATTCTTCCGTTTCTCATGTATCAGATCCGTCACAGTCAAAAAAAGGATTCCAACTGCGGCAAGAAGAAGCCCTTTTCCGGTCAGAATGCCGGAATCCATCAGAAGCTCCCGGATTGTCACAGCCAATTCAGAAATCCGGAAACACCCGGGAAGAAACGTAGCTGCAAATGCATGCATACAGTCTCCAAATCGGTAAATCCGGTCAAAATACCACCCGATATTCACAACAAGAAACGTTCTTGCAATTCGAAAAAGATGCATCCCACGGGAAGCAGTCTGCAGGTGAAGCTTCTCATTCCAGGAATGGAAAACCGGGCTGCAGATATCCGCAAGTGCAATCACAATTCCATTATACAGTCCCCAGAGAATATAGTGCAGTTCCGGCCCATGCCAGATTCCAACCAGGAAAAATACCAGGATATTGGCAATCGAAGCTGGCAGAACCACGCCGAGATGTTTGCCGAAGCGCTTCGATATTCTCTTTCCGAATTTCTGCACCGGCTTCAGTAGCGCAAAGGGATAGAAAACATAATCCCGCATCCAGGCGCCAAGAGAAATATGCCACCTTCTCCAGAAATCTCCCAGCGATACTGCAAAATACGGCTGACGGAAGTTTGGAGCAAGCTCAATTCCGAACAACCCGGCTGTTCCCGTCACAATGTCGATTCCACCGGAAAAGTCCGCATACTGTTGAAACGAATACATCAGAATTGCAAAGACCACTGCAGATCCTGGAATGGTTCGGACATTGTCATCTAAAAGCACAGAAATTGCAGGAGACAGAACATTGGCGATCGCATACTTCTTCATCAGGCCGAAGGCAATCAGAAGCATCGACCGCTTCCAGCCTTCCCACGAAGCCCTATGCTCTCCCATCAGCTGCTGGCTTAACTGGTCGAATCGCCCGATTGGCCCCTGTATCAGCTGGGGAAAGAAGGACACAAACAGGAAATAATGCAGAAAATTCTTCTCGGCCTTTATTTTTCCATTATAGACATCAATCAGATATCCGACCGCCTGGAAGGTGTAAAACGACATTCCAAGAGGAAGAAGCCATCCGTGATAAGAAACTCCCCAATACTTGACAACGGCAAGTACTCCGAAATTGAGCAGAAGTGCCGCCGCAAGAATTCTTCTTTTCTTCTGCTGTGCATGGGCCTTCGCTTCCCGCACCGTCATTCCCTGAAAACAATTCTGAATGACCGGTGCTGACGATTTTATTGCCGTCCTATAGCTCCGGTAAGCTTCTCTCCACCGCTCCATCCCAATCGCACTTCCCCAGCAGGTCAGCGCCGTCAGCAGCAGAAAAAGCAAATTCTTCGGGCCGGAAAACACATAAAAAGCGATACTCGCAGAAAGAAGACAGATCCACTGTCTCCTGCCTGCAAATACCGTGTAATACAGAATGAATACGATGCACAGAAAAAGTGCAAAGCTCCAGGAAGTAATACTCATTTGCTTCGTATTTTCTCCAGAATTTCTTCGAGCTCTGCCACAGAGAAAGCATACTTGCGGCCGCAAAAGCTGCAGGACAGCTCAACCGGCTTTTTCTCCTCAATCATCAAGGTCAGCTCCTTTTCTCCCAGTAAAGAAAGTGCCCGCGAAACCCGGTCCCTGGAGCAGTTGCAGTGAAACTGAACCTTCGTCTTATCCGTAATCCGAAGGTCATCGAATCCCTTGAGTGCTTCTCTCAGCATGTCCTCCGGTGTCATGCCGTCCTCCAGCATTTCCGTCACATATCGGATGGAGGAGAGGTTCTTTTCCAGGCGGCTGATCGTCTCCTCCGATGCAAAGGGCATCAGCTGAATCAGAAACCCTCCGGCCTTCTTCACAGTGTGATCCGTGTCCACCAGAACTCCCAGACCGACAGAGGATGGAATCTGCTCCGACTCCGCAAAATAATGGGTGAGATCATCTGCGATTTCTCCGGAATGAATCGCGATCTGTCCGTTGTAGGTGTCCTTCATATCCAGATCCCGGATAACCGTCAGAGTTCCCTTTCCGACGGCGCGGCCGACATCCAGATGCCCGTCCGCCTTGAGCGGGAGCATCACCAGCGGCTGCTGCACGTAGCCCTTGACATTTCCATGATGATCCGCCGTCACAACGATGGAGCCAAGCGGCCCGTCTCCGTCGAAGCGAATCGTCAGAAGGTCATCGTCATTCTTGAGCATATCGCTCATCATGAGGGCTCCCATCATGGTCCTGCCGAGCGCTGCCGTTGCAACCGGACTCGTTCCATGGGCAGCTCTTGCCTTCTCCACGAGGTCTCTTCCCGTCACCGCAAAACAACGAATCTCATTGTTTCCCGCAATTCCGCGGATCATGTAGTCATTTGAATTATTTACCTTCTGCTCTTCCATCCTGTTTCTCTCTTCTCTATAGTTTCCAATTTCCCGGGCAGCTTCCGGTCGCCTCGTCATCTGCTTGCAGGCATCATCCATATTCTTGTTTCTGTATTCCGGCTCCATTCTTTATCATTCCTGCGTTCCTGCTGCTTCTCAAATGCCCGCGTTTTCCACGCCCGACATTTATTCCGCAGGCGTAAATTCCATTTTCTCTGTCTTCTGCACCGAATCATCCCGAAGAATAAAAAGCGCCTCATATCCGTCCATGCCTTCAATCAGACGGCTGCCCTCTTCTGAGCCCAGAATCAGGCAGATCGTTGACAGCGCATCACAGTCCGCCGAGGTTCCCTCCCGGCCCTGAATGGTAACTCCAAGGACATCCGAATCCGCAGGGTAGCCGGTTTTCACATCAAGGATGTGGTGATACTCCTTTCCGTTCTCGGTAAAATAACGCTCATACACCCCGGAGGTCACCATTGTTCCGTCCTCAAGAGGCGATGCACCGACAATCTTCGTCCGATCGGAGTAGGGTGTCTCGATTCCAATGGAAAACGGAGAAAACGTTGTCTCCTCCGTTGTGAATCCGATGACATCCGGCTTTCCGCCCACACACTCGATGTTGCCGCCGAGGCTGACAATCGCCGAGGTCACTCCCTCCTGCCGTAGCTCCTCGCAAACCTTGTCCGCAATGTAGCCCTTGGCAATGCCGCCAAGATCAATCTCCGCCTCCGGGTCTGTAAGCTGCACGGTTCCTTCGTCCTGATCCACGGAAATATTCCTGTAGTTCACATGCCGGACCGCTTCTGACAGTGCATTCTTCTCCGGAACCTTCGGAGAGTCTGAATGAAAATCCCAGAGATCCTCTGCCTTCCCGACGGTAATGTCAAATTTTCCTTCTGAAAGATCTCCGTAGGAAATTCCCTTCTCAATGACCTCTATGGTTCTGGCATCGCAGGCGACAGGTTTCCCGTTTGCGTGATTGATGTTCCAGATGTCGGACCCTTCCTTGGTCTTACTGAGGAGCTTCTCATACTCGCTGCAAAGAGAAAAGGCCCGGGTAATCACATCCTCCGCGGCAGATGAAAAGGTACTGGTGCTTTTCTCCTCCGCAGCTGCAGATTGCCCGCTTCCTGCCGCATCTTCTGCTGCCCCGGATTTCTGAAGGCCATAGACGGTAATCTGGCAAATGGTGTCGAAGTAAAAGCTCTCCTTCGTCACCGGCTCCTCTTCCTGCACAGCCCCATCTGTGCCCTCCTGCCCGCTCCTGGACGGCAAAGGTACTGCCGTGCTGCACCCTGCCTGTGCTATAATCATGGCTGCTGCAAGGAGCCATGCTGTGAGGCTCCTCGTGTTTCGTTTCCTCATAAAGGTATCCTTCATCCCGTCATCAAGGCGCAGGTGGATGATCCGCCTTTGCATATCAGGAGATATTTTATCATGATTAAGGAGATTAAAAAAGGCGACGTCCTTCTTCTTGCCGCTTTCATAGCGGCTGCCCTTCTGATTGCGCTCTCACCGGTTCTTCGGAGCCTTGCCTCTTCCAAAGAATATGAGAAGGCTCCGGTTCTGGAAGTCCGTGTGGCCGGAGAGCTCTACGGAACCTACGATCTGCAGCGGGATCAGACCATTACAATTCAGAATTCTTACGGAAGCAACACGCTGACCATTCGGGATGGAGCTGCCTCCATGACCTTCTCCGACTGTAAAAACCAGATCTGTGTGCACGCGGGAGCCATCCATTCCCCCGGCCAGATGATCGTCTGTCTCCCGCACCGTCTCAGTGCAGAGATTGTTTCAGCTTCGTCAGAGTCCGGCAAAGCTCCTGCTTATGATGCAATTTCCCGCTGATTTTTCAGGGATACAAATTTTCTCTGGTATCATGGATACCGCCCCAATGAGAGCTATGCTGGAATAAAGAATTGGGAGATCCTCCCAATAGAAGGAAGCGAGCCGATATGAAATTCTCCTTTCAAAAAAATTCTATTACGAAGCAAACGATGCCCGGCCACGGCCAGCAGAGGGGCTCTGCGCAGCAGCTGGCAGCGCTTGGCATGCTGTCCGCGCTGGCACTTGCTCTTTCCTTCCTGGAGTCTCTGATTCCGTTCCAGCCGGGTCTTCCCGGCGTAAAGCTCGGCCTTGCCAATCTTGTAATTGTCTTTGCCCTGTACCGGATGGATCCGCATTCTGCACTTTTGATCAATATTGTCCGAATCCTTCTTGCGGGTCTTTTGTTCTCCGGACTCTTCGGCATACTCTACTCCGCAGCCGGTGCCGCGGCGAGTCTTGCCGTCATGACATTTCTCCTTTGGATCAACCACAAAAGAGAACAGGCAGGAAAATCCTGCCTGTTCTCCATCTACGGCATCAGCATGACCGGCGGCGTGTTTCATAACCTCGGGCAGCTGATCATTGCCATCTTATTTCTCTCCAATCTGAATCTCGTCTACTACTTCCCGGTCATGATCGTCTCCGGCATCATCACAGGACTTGTCAATGGGATGATTGTAAGGCTTCTTCTACAAAGATTGTAGTTCCAGCAATTCTATCCATCAGGAAAGTTAAACCTTCCTTTGCACCTATGGGCTTTTTCCAAAAGAGGTATCAATACGACAAAAACTCTGTTTCGATCTCTCAATTTCTCCCGAAAAGGAAGTACGCTCCGTCCCGCTCGTAGCATGCAATGTTCTCGAACTGCAGATACTGCTGTGCCGTATCCCAATCACTGGTCAGCACAAGGTTGTTCCCGATCTCTCCGGTTTCCCTGATCACTGCCAGAATCTGCTGCGCTTCTTCTTCTGTTTTCTCATAGGAACCGCTGTTCGCCGTAGAAAAAAACAGCTTCATGTGGTGCTTCAACGCCGGAACGGACAGTACCCGCACACCGTCATAATACTGATCCAGAAGGAAATTCTCCTTTCCCTCCATCACCGCGTTCAGCTCCGGCTCCTGCAAAATGGAAGCAAAACCGGCATTTTCCGTCATCCTGTCATGCTTCTCCCGGATGCAGGTGTGCAGATCCAGAAGCTGCAGCAGGACCACAAGACATACCAGAGCTTCCGCGCTTCTTCTTCCAATCCTCTTCCTGTAATGCCAGATGCCATACAAAAGTCCGATCATCATGCAGTAATACACCGGGTAAAACAGGCGCGAGCTTGCGCGGAAAATCCCGCAAAGGTTCACAAGACTTTGCGGAAGAGGAATGCTCAAAAGTTCCCTGTCATTCAGCGTCACCACATTGCTGACCGCAAACAAAAAGCACAAAAGAAGCATCACAAGGGCCATCCAGTTCCGGACAAACCAGTGTCTTCCGCACTTTTCCTGTCCTGCGGTCCGAAAGACGGTCTCCAATACCAGAAGAATCAGAATTCCGGCAAAAACTCCTGCCCCAAGGTAATTGAATCCATCATAATTGCCCAGAATCTGCGGATGAACCTTCACCAGGGAGGACCAGGTATAGCCTCCGCAGCTCGTCGGGTTGTAAACCGCATTCAGGTTCATGGAGTAGAACCCGTATCCGTCGCGAGAAGTCTGAACACCGGTTCCCAGAACACCGATCACATATCCCACTGCATAGGTCAGCATTAGATCTCCCACAAGATACAGGATTCCGGACACCTTCTTCCTCTGGATGTCCTCCATCACACATAGAAGAAGGAAAACCGCAATCATCGGAAGGAAATACGGATGAATGCCGATGGCAAGAACGAGAAGGAGCAGAAACTCCGCATAATGCCGCCTCTTCGGGCAGTCCCGGTGATTCAGCCAGACAAGAACGGCGAACAAGATCAGCCACTGCGAGCCCAGTGCCGTGTGACGGAGCGAGCGCTCCATCAGAATCGGAGCAAAGATAAAAAGGACCGCTCCGACGGAGGAATACCAAATACTTTTACTTTTCCTCCACAGGATTTTCCAGGCCGCAATCCCCTGCAGCATATAGCAGAGCAATGCATACCATCCGAAATACTGAAAGGTTTCCGGCAAAGCTGTGCGGAACAGTTTGAAAGCTATGGCAGCCCACGGAATGCTGTCCGTGTAGGAAATGCAGGTTCCGTCTCCTACCGCCATGTCTGAGGCCACTCCCAGTGGGAAGGTCCAGTCGGAATTCCGGAAGGCAAGCCACCCGGAATAATGCTGGATGATATCCGTTTCATCATAGCCCGCCATGATCCAGGCATCGTTTGTCACATGAAGCGGCGTTGTTCCATAAATCAGGAGAAACGCTCCGATTCCGATGAGTGCAGCAAGGAAACACCCCCATCTCTCCGAACACATTTTCCTCTCGGTCTGACCATTCATACTATGATGATCCTCTTTTCTTTTCGTCTTCCTGCTCACTGCAACTTTCAATACTTCACTCTTCCACTCGATCTATCTTCCAGTTTTCTCTGCCGGCCTTTTTACTCCCGCAGTTCACAAGGTTTATCATCCGCAGACCAACGGATCCACACCTTGAATGCAGCAGGGGACGCTCACGGATTGTAGGCCCCTCTTGCATTTGCAAACAGAATCTTCATCAGCTCGGCATTTCCTTTGAAAAAGCTGATCTTGGTCGGTGTTTTCCCTTTTGCCGGATATGCCCTTGTCACCGGAATCTCACACGCACGCATACCGAGCTGCGAGGCCCGGACCGAGAGATAGGCAAGAAGCTCGTACGTCTGAAAAATGTCCCGGAGCGGCTGCACCCGCTCGTCCGTAAGATACCGCGCCGAATAGGCCCGATATGCATTGGTGGTGTCCGTAAATTTCTGATGAGCCGTAAGCGAGATCACCGGCGCATGGATCAGACGAACCGACACCGTGCGGATCCACGGCGTATTCACCGCCTTTCCGCCTTTGATAAAACGGGATCCCTGGACAAAATCGTAGCCCTCCTCCAGCTTCCGGATAAACCTAGGAACATCCTCAATGCTGTCCTTGTTGTTCCCGTCAATGGTCACAATGCCCCTGTAGCCCCGCTGCAGCGCCCACCAGATTCCCATGCGAAGCTGGGCTCCCTGCCTGCCGTCATCCTGCTTCACCAGAAGTGTATTCACCTGCAGGCTCTTCAGGCCTTCTGCTTCCGTACAGCCGTCCGTGGAACCTCCGTCGCAGATCACAAGGTCGGCATGATCCGCCACATGATGCTCCTTCGCACGCTCCAGTTCCCTGCGGATCCGGTCGCCTTCATTGATGATCGGAATCAGAACAGCATAATCCGTAGTCCTCTCGGCAAATTCCCGGCAGACAAAGTGGGGCACTCCAGGCTTCTTTTTATAAATTATTTCTTGCTTGTCCTTCTGCATGTCCTCCGATGCCTTTCCTTTACTCCATACCCTG
>CALEFO010000093.1 GCA_937877165.1 uncultured Lachnospiraceae bacterium
ACGGTGCTTCCCTGAGGCCGGACAAGTGCTGCAAAACAGCCCATAATCTTCATCGGCGAACAATTATACTCTGCCGACGAAGCCGGCTGAAACGGGCTGTCGCATGGTCTATTGGTACGGCGAAGAGGAAAAGAAGGCACGACACAGCAATATTCGCTTTATCAATGGGTATTTTCCGCAGGCGGAGTTGCATGAAATTCCAAAGATGGATCACGCTGAGCTTGTGATGCTGTATCCGCAGGAATTTTACCGATATGTGAAAGAGTTTTTGAACTTGGAGTATAGTTCCGTAAAATAAGACACTTCTGGATGCAGTTTATAATGAATCTGGTATCCTTAGAATAACTCAACATGGAGGATTCAGAAATATTATGTCTCGTTCTCGAGGTTCTCAAGAGAGATTAGGCTGAATGTCATTTTCTGTGGCAATGACGTTCAGCCTAATCTCCTCCGAAACTGGAAGAAGGAATTCCTTGAGAAAGCTCCTGTTGTCTTTGATGACACCAGAGAGGAGAATCTTAAGGAAAAGCTCTCCGATGAGCGGAAAGAAAAAGTGGTTTATGCAAAAAGGTTGGTCAGCTCACTATGCAGGTGGACTGGCTGAAAAAAATCCGAGGAGCTGTTTGGACCTGGCTATGAGAGTCAATTTAGTCCGAAGCCTCCATTCGACGACTGAGAAGCCGGAAATTCCGGTCAGCGTCGCTGCCGATCTCTGCGGCATCAACAGAACCAGCATTTACTATAGTGAAAAGCCTGTTTCGGATACAGAGCTGAAATGCAAGAAGATCATAGATTTCCAGCACACCGATCATCCGACCTGGGGAGCCCGTCAGATGTCTGCGCAGCTGAAGTGCCATGGCTATCGTATCGGACAGAAGAAGGCAAGACGGTGGATGACGGAGATGGGCATCGATCCGATCTACCCGAAACCGAACCTTTCGAAGTGCCTGCAGCGTGCTGCTGTGGTTCCGTATCTGCTTCGAAATGCCGATATAACGCGTCCAAACCAGGCATGGTCCATTGATATCACCTACATTCCGATGAAGCATGGATTCTTGTATCTGACAGCTATCATTGACTGGTACAGCCGTTGCATCGTCGGATGGAGGCCGGATGACACATTGGACACCAGAGCTTGTCCATTCGAACCTCCTTGGAAAAGTAAGTTGAGTTTTTGAACTTTTTCAAGTATGCCGAATCAAGAAGACTTACAGAAGGCGCATTATTTGACGTTTACCCGGAATAAGATTGCATAGTCCAAATAGAAAAGGCAGCAGAAGCTGCCTTCTATTGACATGTCAAAAGGCATGCCGTATACATAAACCAAGAGCCTGGAGACTGAAATTATCGTAATTTCAGTCTCCAGCTCCAATCTTCATCACAGGAAACCGTATTTACAGAGATTTTTCATACTCTAATCAGTTTAATTTTAAATATCTATAGGCGCTACCCGCTATTGCCTTATGAAATTCCGTTTCATATTTCCATAATTTAAGGACACGAGGATCTTCTTCCCAATGTTCCATATCTATGCTAAGTGCCAAAGGCATAAGTGCAAAATATTTCATGCGCAAAAACAAATCAATCATCTGATTTTGCGCTCTACATGACATATTATATGTCCCTAGTTCGGCTTCATAATAATAATCAAACTTTTCTAGTGAAGTATCTGGCAAATAGTGTTCACGGATGTATGCATCAAGTTGCCGCATTGCCTTGTAGTGCACGTTATCTGACAACAGGCCATTCCAATTCATAATTGATATTACTGCTCGATAATGGCCTGCTATCTGAAGATACACAAGCTCTGAAAAGTCCTTGCATTTCATAGATTCCACATCCGGACAAATATCGCTATCTGAAAGAATGGCATTAAGAAAGTTAATTCCTGCCGAAAAAATGTTTTTTGCTTCTTTCTCCTCGTTTCTTTCTATTAAGGCCACGCGATATGCGCGATCATCTTCGGTCAGATTATAATAGGGGGTAATTTGTTCAAAATCTTCTATTATATCCATGATTCTCTGAAGATACTCCGACAAACTCAATATCATTTTTTCTTTCTGTTTAGAATACGTATCATATTTCTTTTTTACAGCCTGGAAGTCCGAAGATGTCAGCATTTTGTGTGCTTTCAATAAGCTCAAATTGCATTCCACAATTTGAGCATCTGAAATTGCTATATTTTCCCTTTTCCCATTAAATAGATCAGATATCTGCTTCACCAATATGAGAGTCCTGAGCATTTTATCTCCTTCATTTCATGATATTTCTACGATATATTCTAGGCATCTATCTCTTATCCTAAATTATTCACCGTCATGCGGTGAAGGCGGCTGAAAGCCGCATTGCTGCTTCGTTTGCTCCATGCATTGCTTTCACTTGAAAAGTGAATCAAAAAAGCCGTTACTTTGGTAAAATGTATTTGTCTAGAACACAAAAGAATAAATGAGACAGCTTTTCATGTCCATCATAAGCACCACTTCTCTTGAAAGTAACAAGCGTATCAAAATAAATTTTAAAGGCGGCATTCTTTCTTCCGACGCCGGTCTTCTTCTGATCAAAGAATTCGCAGCGAAAACCGGACTGATCAGCCTCGTTAAGAGGATTTTTAAAACTGACGGAAATATCGGAAGGCCCCATACCGATGCAGACTATCTCCTCCAGCTGATCTTCCAAATTATTGCTGCTTATTTCGAAGACAACTGTGCGGATGAGCTGTCAAAAGAGCCTGTCTTTCTGGAGATTCTCCGGAAGGAATCTCTGGCTGCACAGCCCACTCTGTCCCGGTTCTGGAACCGCATGGATGAATCTTCCCTGCGCCAGCTCGATCAAATCGGCGCGGCTATGCAGGATACGGTCTATGCCATCAGACATCCGGAGATGATGCTGTTTGACCTTAATTTCACCCTTCTGAATACCTATGGGCATCATTCAACTTTCATTACCAGCTGACCTGTGAAGATCAGCTCAGCTATGCTGTGGTCTATGGAGAGTTCGAATATCGGGCCGTACCGCGGTCCCATTCACGAAGAATTGCCTTCAAAATCGAGAAGCCTTACGGCCAGATGGACCATATGTACACTTTTGTGGTTACTACGATGAAATCCCTGCTGGAACAGGTGATCCGTTCAGCAGGATATATAACATTCAAGCTCTGCAGCAGATGTCCTTACAAGAAAGAGTTCTTTGAAATACTTACCAACATCAGGGACCTGGAGGCTGCTCCATTGCTGGAATAGCAACTGGTAACCAACGGCCCTACCGTCAAATCCGAATCTTGATTCCTGAATCTACGATCTGTTGTTGACAACGGGATCAGTGCGCCCATTTTGGGCGCAGTCGACTGGCCCGTTCAGAAATCAGAGGTTATTTCAAAGGATTTACTCATGGGTTTTGGAAAAGCCAAGCTTCATGAATAATTCAGGTTAACTTATATTACACAAGCAGCCGTTCAATATCACGTCCAGAGTACAATACTCGCCGGACTTCCATAATATCCTCTATCACAACATAAAAAACTGAATAATTTCTTATGTTAATGCGATAGTAAGGGAATGTTCTCTTCTTTGATGACGGATATGGAGCAAACGCCAATGGTGTCTCTAACCTTTCGTTAATCGCACTTTCAATATCATCCACCAAATTTTGTGCTGCTGTTGTATTATTCAATTGCTCCCTAATATAATCAACGATTTCATTTAAATCCTCTTCAAAAAGCGGCAGAAATGAAAGTTTATACCGTATTTGACTCACGGATTCGGCTCCTTACTCGTCCAAAAACGTCTGACGCAGAATAACGGACCATCGAACGTTCCGCTACAGCATCTGCCTCATCCAGCTTCCTTTCAATATTATTGGCGAGTTTTTCATATTGATCAATACTCATAAGAACCATTGTTCCATATCCGTTCTTCGTCAGGAACACAGGTGCATTTGAAGCAATGACGGTCTCTTCTATTTCAGGAAAATGATTACGCAGGTCTGATACGGGTCGAATACTGATCATTTTGCTTTTCCTCCTTATTTCTATCATGATAATATCACAGCTTTATCATTTTGTATCTTTTTCTTCTTTATATCTACTATCTCCCTTTTGTACCGATCAGCAAAAAACGAGGGATAAATTGTATGCGTAAGGGCTTTTAGTAGGTGTAATCACCTGTAATCATTGTTCAATCAAAAGAAAAGTCCTCAGAAGCATTGATTTCTCAACGTTTCTGAGGACCCACACCATCGAGGCGACAAGATTCGAACTTGCGGCCTCCGCGTCCCGAACGCGGCGCTCTACCAAACTGAGCCACGCCTCGATTTATTTCTGCTTCTGCGATCCTTTCGCCTGAAGCGAAGATTATCATACAATACAATTTTGTCCGCGTCAACCCCGACTTTTCATTTCAGTTTTCAGCCTCCTTCACCGCATGGCGGTGAATCATTCTGGCTTAATAAGCTATTTCCAAATTTTTGTGAAACAGCATCAGGAGATGCCAATGCCTTTTTCTTTAATTGGAAACCAGCTTCATCTCCATCTGCTCGAAGTCATATTCCGCCTGCTCTTCCGGGGTCCAGGGCTTTCTCGCTATATTCTTTTGATCTGCTTTCTTTTTCCCAGCGGCTTTTCCGGGTCCTTCTTCCGGTTTTCGCGCGATCTTACGGCCGCCGGTTTTGTCAGTCTGGCTCTCAGGGGCTTCTATGGAGCCCTCTGTCTCTGCGAAAGACTTCTGTTCCTGCGGGTTACAGGTAAAGTTCTTCTCACATGCCGCCTTCAGCCATCCGGTGCGGTTCAGGATTTTCTGCTTCTGCCTGCAGAGCAGGTCATATTTCTCCCGGACCAGAGCGGCGTTGTAATGTGCCGAATTGCAAATGGAACGAACATCGTTCAGTGTGAAGTCGCCATCGAGAATATCCAACACCTCCAGCACAACAGCCTTCTTCTCCGCCTCTGAAAGCTGTCCCGGTTCATCCAGCACGAAGATCTTCCCATCCGCGTTCTCTTTTCGTGAGACGGCAAAGCGAATCGCACGGACCGCTCCGTGTGCCGCCTTGACGGGCTCATAATCCACATGCAGTGATGTAATCTCATTGATCTCCGTTGTCGCGCGGTCCAGCACCCGCTTCCGGAAATCCGAATAAACCTTGAACGGCTCATTCGCCTTCTCACCGCGGGATGCCTTCACCGGAATCACGCCGATCAGCTTGCGAAGCTCCTGATAATCATAGGTGATGTAATAGATCGGACCATTATTCCCCGTAATGGCCCGTTCCTTGTCAATTTCACTCTTGAACACCTCGTAGAGCTTGATGGAATAGGACGAGGTCAGCCGGACCACCTGATCAATCGACAGAACGGTATAATCGCCCTGCAGATTATAGATGTCGTTCGTAATGCTCTTGTTATATTCCAGCCGGAGTTCGCCGTTTTCGAAGGTCGCGTTGGTGATGACATTGATGCCTTCGATCCGCTGGTTCGCATCGTCCTGCTTGTAGATACGCCAGTCCAGAATGGATGCCTTCCGGTCACTGGTCGGCTTGATAATCTCCTTCACCTGCGTATAGAAGGAGCCGGAATTGGTGCGGAAGATCCGCCGCAGCTCCGACAGCGTAATGACAGACGTCAGGGAGCCATCCTCATTGACCTTCAGATTCCGGATTCCGATATCAAAAAGCTTCAGCCCCATCGCCGGAGACTTTCCCTTCGCATTGATGATCTTGTTGCTCTTGGAATAGGTCAGCTCATTACTGAGTTCGCTCTTTTTCTTTGCTCGTGGCATAGCTTTTCCCCCGGCCGTTGGCCAGATTCCGCGCCCAAAACAGGCTCTCTGCCCGCTTCAGGGTTCAGGATAAATAAAATCACCTCAGATTCCTGTCCGGATTTGTCCATAGGAAATTCCATAGAACGCATGTTTGTCCGTAACTGACATCTTACGCTCTGAGTCCAGTTTTGACAAGATCTGGAGCCCATTTTCATCCATATCTGGTACCTTCTATTCCGTTTCATCTCTTTTTCATTCCGTTTTCGTCCACTTCTGATACAGCTGTGGACAATTCCGGATTTATTTGAGGAGTGGACAAATACGGATTCCTTCTCATGCATATCACCCATTTTCCCTGTATTCTGTCCGTACTGACACGTTGCCTTTAAAAATCTGCACTGAATTTCTCTGATCTTTGGTTTGCAATCGTCCGCAATTGACCACACCTGCCTTTCAGATGTGGTCAATTGTGGATCAAGCTCCGGATATTTTCCTACATTCCTCTTCAAAAAACGTCTGTTTCACCAAACAATATTCCGTATTTGACCACATCTGGTTTTCAGCTGTGGACAAATACGGACAAAACGTTGTGGACAAATACGGATTCCGGTTCTGTCCCTCACTGCATCCGTCTCTGTCCGCATCCTGTTCCATTTTTGTCCATTCCTCATGCTGTTCTTTTGCTCACTCTGAATCCGCCTTTGTCCTTTTCTGCATCCGGTCCTGTCCTTTTCACAGCCCGTTTTTGTCCATACCTGAAGCCGAAAAAAGCCGGAAACATCACGTTTCCGGCCCTTCCTAACAAGAATAATATTGTTGTAAATTAAAAAAATGTTGTTGTTATTACGTTTTCTCTCTTAATCCGCTTCCTCCGGTCCCCTGTAATCTGTCCTCAGCTTGATCACGAGAGCGATCAGCCCCGACAGAATCTGTGAACAGGGAATTGCAATCCATACACCGCTAAGCCCCAGCTTCCGCGGCAGGAGAAGACACGCGGCAAAAGACAGAATCGGTTCTGTATACACCAGAACGTAGGACAGCGCTGCTTTCTCTGTCGCATACAGATACGAGGTTGTGACACGAACAAAGGCAACGAAAATCAGCGTTCCCAGGAACAAGGGAAGCCGCTTTTCCACCTCCAGACAGGTTTCCGGCGATGCTCCGAACAAAACGCCCACCAGTCCCCTCGCAAGAAACAGACCTGCCATGCATACCACGGTGATGATCCCCGCCGTCATATACGCCATCGCACGGTAGGTTTTGGCAAGCGAAAGATTTCCCTCCCCGTAGTGCTCACTGATAATCGGCTGACTTCCGTCGCCGACGCCCTGCAGGAGCAAATAAACCACCGCCACCACATAGTCAATGCATCCGTAGACGGCAACGGCCTGTTCCCCGCCATACATCAGAAGGAAACGGTTCATGAGAACCAGTGTCACCGTCGGCGAGAGCGTCATGCCAAACGGCGCGATTCCGACCTTAACCATGGTTCCCCAGATCCGCAGCATTTCTCCCAGTCCCGGAAGGCGAAGGCCCGGCTTTTTCCGGATCAGGAAAAAAATGGCCGCCACCGTTGTCGTAGCCTGACCGATGACCGTGGCCCAGGCAGCACCCGCCATTCCAAACGGAAAATGCCATACGAAGACATAGTCCAGAATAATGTTCACCACAAACCCGAGAATCATCGACACCATGGCGTAGGTCGTGCCGCCCATGTTCCGGATGAACGGGACCAGCCCCGTTGCCAGAAGCTGCAGAATCGTTCCGATGGCGAGTACGCGCACATAGTCCGCCGTCATCTCCAGAAGATCTCCCTTTGCTCCGAGAAATCCAAGAATCGGATACAGCTGCGAAAGAAACAAAATGGTCAGCGCGATACTTACCAGCGTCAGGAACAGAAGTGCCGCCGTATAGCATTTTTCCTGCTCCTCTTTCCGTCCCTGCGCTCCCCAGATTGTGTAGCGGATAGCCCCTGCGAGGCCAAGCCCCGTCCCGACGGCCTGAATCAGTACCGCCAGAGGATATCCGATCGTGACCGAGGCAAGCCCCGCGTCGCCGAGACACTGTCCGATGAAGAAGCCATCTACGATGCTGTAAACTCCTGCAAGCGCAAAGGCCAGGATGGATGGGATTACAAAGGAATAGTATTCTTTTTTCTGTCTGGACGTCATGATCCCTTTCAATTCTCCTTTATTTGATGCAGCCATTCTCTCGGCACATATTGATTTCTATTCTCACATCACCCGTATGCGGTTCTGCAGCATGGTTCCCACCGCCTCCGCGAACAAATCCAGCTTCCGGATTCTCGTGAAGTCCTGCTCGTAAATCCGGTGCACATTCGGCAGCGCGTCGTCTTCCCCCGTAAAGACGCACAGAACCGTGATGCCGGCCATTCTCGCCCGGTGCACCTCCGCCGCCGTGTCTTCCACGCCAAGAGATGCGGCATAGTCCTTATACTGCCCCGCCATTGTGCGGACCTTGATGACGTCATTCGGCTTACAGTCGGACAGCACAATCAGGATGCGGTGTTCCGCATGGTTATCCTTCATCATGCCAGCCGCCAGCCGGATCGCCAGACCGTCGCGGTTGGCTCC
>CALEFO010000094.1 GCA_937877165.1 uncultured Lachnospiraceae bacterium
CCGGTATCATGGATGACATTGTCTGCATTTAAAACAGAGAAAGAAATTATTTCCTGGCCTCCGACCTTCTGGCCTCTTCAGTGGACACTGCAGAATTTTGCGGATGTACAGGCACGAATTGACATCGTCCGCTACATCATGAATTCTGCTATCTATGCGGGCGTGACCACAGCTTTGGCGGTTGTCGTGAATGGCATGGCCGGTTACGGATATTCGCATTTTGAATTTAAGGGAAAAACGGGATGTTTTCTTCTGACCCTGGCAACGATGATGGTGCCGTTTCAGGTCATCATGGTTCCGCTGTTCCTGATTGTATTCAAAATGCACATGTATAACACATATTTCGGACTGATTATTCCGAGAATTGCGGTTGCCGGATCTATTTTCATGATGAGGGCCGCCTTTGACGGAGTTCCGAAGGAGTATGCGGAGGCTGCACGGATTGACGGCTTATCGGAAATGGGAATTTTCTGGAGAATCATGCTTCCGCAGGTAAAGCCTGCGATGATTACACTGGTGGTTCTCAGTGTAAACGGTTCCTGGAATGATTTGTTGTGGCCCATGATCATTGCCAGTGGAACCAATATGAGAACGTTGGCGAACGGTCTCGCCCTGTTCGTCGGGCAGAATACAATTGAATACGGCGCAGCCTTTGCTGGTGCCTTCATTTCACTGGTTCCGATGTTTATTCTGTATCTGTTCGGACAGAAATACTTTGTGGAAGGAATGTCGGCCGGCGGTCTGAAGGGGTGATTTCAGCAGGGAAATTCGGAGTGCGCTGAATGGTTACACAATATATAGAAAACTGCTGCAGACAAATGCGGGAAGAACAATGGGTTTGCAATATGGAAACGAAAATTATTATCAATAAACATTATCAGATTGGAGCAGTCAGTCCGTTCCTGTATGGCTCATTTGCAGAACATATGGGACGGGTGGTATACAGCGGAATCTATGAGCCGGATCATTCCAAGGCTGATGAGGATGGCTTTCGGACGGATGTTCTCAAGAGCGTGAAGAATATGGGGATTCGTCTGGTCCGGTACCCAGGGGGAAATTTTGTCTCTGGGTATCACTGGGAAGATGGAGTTGGACCGCGCAAGGACAGACCACGCAAGGTAGAGCTTGCGTGGAAATCTATCGAAACCAATGAATTTGGAACGGATGAATTTATGAAATGGTGCCGAAAGGCGGGCGTGGAGCCTATGCTGTGTGTGAATCTCGGGACAAGGGGCATGGAGGATGCACTGCATTATCTGGAGTATTGTAATTTTCCTGGTGGTACCTACTGGAGTGATTTAAGAATCCGGAATGGTCACAAGGAACCCTACGGAGTGAAATACTGGTGTCTTGGAAATGAGATGGATGGCCCATGGCAGATTGGTCATAAGGAAGCAAAAGAATATGGGAGAATTGCGGCAGAGACCGGAAAGGCGATGAAGGCGCTGGATCCGTCGATCTGCCTGGTCGCCAGTGGAAGTTCCCTGTCTTCCATGCCGACATTTCCGGAATGGGATCTCACGGTTCTGGAAGAGGCCTATGAAGTGATTGATTATCTGTCTCTCCATCAGTATTACGGAGGACAGGAGAAGGGAACGAAAGCGTTCCTTTCGCAGTCAGAGGACATGGAACACTACATTGAGACGATACGGTCTGCTGTCCGGCTGGTGAAGGCGAGAAAACGGTCGGATCATGAGGTGAAGCTCGCCATGGATGAATGGGGGGTCTGGTCCAGACCGAGCAATTCGGTTAACGAAGAATTGAAAGATACACCGTGGCAGGTGGCTCCTGCGATCAGTGAGCAGATTTATACACTGGAGGATGCGTTGCTGTTTGCAAGCATGATGATGGTGATGCTGCGGAATGCGGATTCCCTGAAAATTGCCTGCCAGGCACTGATTGCGAATATCAGCTCCTGCATTATGACTGAGCGCGGAGGCGAAAGCTGGCTGCAAACAACGTATTATCCGTTTTATTACATTTCAAATGAAACACGAGGCGGCGTGTCCCTCAAAACAGTGGAGGAAGAGGAAAAGAGTGCGGATATTGATCATGCTGTGGTCTGGAATGAGGACAAACGTCAGCTGTCGGTATTTCTGGTAAACCGGGAAGAAAAAGCTACTGCTTTCCTGCAGTTGGAGGATTTCAACAAGATCAAGAAAGCAGATTCTATTGTACTGACAGCGAACGATCCGCAGACAACGAATCGGGAGAATCATCAGGCGGTAATCCCGGTGGAAACAGTTAATTTTACGGTGACCGGTGATAGAATTTATGTGGAATTGCCGCCGCTCTCGTTTGATGTCCTTCGAATTATCACGGGCTGAAAGAATCCATGATATACTGAAAGACATGGGGGAAAACCAATGTCCATTACAGTAAATCAGATTGCCAGTCAGTGCGGTGTGTCGAGAACGACGGTATTGCGTGCGCTGAATGGCGGAAGTGTGCGAAAAGAAACCAGGGACCGGATCCTTGCTGTGGCAGAAGAAAACCACTATCGGCCCAATCTTCTTGCACGCAGCCTGAACCATGGCAGGACGATGTCCCTTGGTGTAGTTACCATTAATGTAGAAAACCTTTTCTTCGTGCAGTCACTGAATGTGATCCATAAAACGGCGGATAGAAAGGGCTTTTTTACCAGCATTGTAGTGTGTGATGAAAGCCGGGAAATGGAACAACAGCTGATTCAGGGACTTGCGGACCGGCAGGTGGATGGAATTCTGATCAGTCCGATCAGCAAAGGGCGGGAGTTTGAACAGTTTCTCCTTTCTCTTCACATTCCTGTCGTATGCATGGGAAACCAGGTCGCGGAGTCTATCACTACGGTTCGCGTGGATGAGCAGAAGGCTGCAGAAGATGCTTTCCGGCTGATTGCTTCGAAGGGGTATCAGCGGATTATCTTTGTCTGCCCTCCTCTGGAACTTGAAAAGAAGGAGAATATTTTCTCTCATAAACAACGTCTGAAGGGTGTCCAGAAAGCCAGTGCAGGCTATCCGGAAATTGATACAGAAATCATTGGAAACGGTTCCTATCTGGAAAAAGCAGCGGAGCTGATTGAAAAACAAAAAGGAAAAACGGCATTCCTTTGCTCTGGAGACACGTATGCCCTTAATTTGCTCCGATGGGCCCAGCAGAACGGAAAGAGTGTTCCGGGAGATTTCGGCCTGATGGGATTTGATGATATCAGCATTCTGGATTATGTGACTCCGAAGCTGACAACGGTATCCACCAATCTGGAGGGCGTGGCGAGTTCGGCAGTCAATGAACTGATTGAACAGATTGATTCAGAAAGCTATACACCGAAAACCATTCTGCTGAATTATAAAATTCTGGACAGAGAAACATTATGAATCGGCGGCAATGCCGGAGAGGAACGGACAATCACATGATGGAAAAAGAAGTCAACTATACTCCCTGGATTGAACAGAGGGCGGATCCGTATGTAACCTGCGAGCACGGCGGGAAATATTATTTCACGGCATCGGTTCCTTCCTATGACCGTGTGGTTCTTCGCTGCGCGGATCATCTGGAGGATCTGGCGGATGCGGAAGAGAAAACGGTCTGGACGAAGCATGAATCCGGAGATCTGAGCTTCAACATCTGGGCACCGGAGATTCATTATCTGTTCGGCGGCTGGTACATTTACTTCGCCGGCAGTGACAAGGATGACATCTGGAAGCTTCGGCCTTATGTGCTGAAGTGTGAAGGAGAGGATCCGATGCGGGATCCCTGGGTAGAACTCGGCAAGATGAAGCGGTCGGAGGACGATCCGTTTTCGTTTGAAGCCTTTTCTCTGGACGCAACGGTCTTCGAGGATGCCGGGCAGTGGTACTACGTCTGGGCGGAGAAGGTCGGCGTCGGCAGGCAGATTTCCAATTTGTACATTGCGCGGATGAAGAGCGCGAACGAGCTTGCAACTGCGCAGGTCCTTCTGACTACACCGGATTATGACTGGGAACGGCACGGGTTCTGGGTCAACGAGGGACCCGGCGTTCTGAAGCATGACGGAAAGCTGTTCATGACCTTCAGCGCCAGCGATACGAGCCCGGCTTACTGTGTGGGGCTTCTGATCGCGCAGCAGGGTGCCGATCTTCTGGATCCGAGATCCTGGGAGAAGCTTCGCGATCCGGTCATGAAGAGCGACAAGGAGCATGGCCTGTACGGACCCGGCCACAACTCCTTCACAAAGGATGAAGAGGGAAAAGATGTCATTGTCTATCATGCGCGGACAACGGACAAGCTGATCTGTGAGAATCCGTTGTACGATCCGAACCGCCACACGATGAAGCGTGTGGTGGAATGGGATGGAAACGGCATGCCGGTCTTCCAGTAAGAAAATAGTGCTTTTACAGTGGCGGAGTCTTTCGGACAGGAAGGGCTCCGCTATTTCCTTCCTCAAGGGGGATTGCGGGCGGCTGGATCCGGAATGCCGGATAGCGGGCAATTGGCTGCTTTATTGCAAAGCCTCAGTCAGACCGATATAATTAAGGTTCGTACATAAACTTAAGAAAACAAGTCTTTCCGAAGGCATGTTGGGAGCCTGCCGCCAAGACAGTCTGCAGAAGAAACGTGCGAAGAGAAGTACTGGGGGCTTGCAGAACGGGAAGGCCGCAGATAGCGGCATGGGAATGCGGGAGTATGTCGAACAAAAAGAATCAGAAAAAGCATAAGAAAATAAACCGGCAGAAAAAAAGACAAATTGCAGCAGCGGTGATTGCGATCATTCTGGCAGTTGCTATGATCGTGCCTCTTCTTGTTGTGACGGTATCTGCGGCAGAGGTCGGGACGACAGAGGCTGGAACAGCAGAAGCCGGGACGACAGAAGCTGGAACGGCAGAGGACGGAGCGACGGAAGGGCAGACGGAGACGACGGATGATGCTGTGAGAAATGGGATTACTCTGAATGGAGTAGATTTGTCGGGAAAGAGCCGGGAAGAGGTGCAGCAGACTGCAGACGATATTCTGGCGAAGCTGAAGAATGCGGTGATCACACTCCATGGGAATACGGATGATGAGAATGTGACCGTCAGTGCAGGAAATCTCGGCCTGTCCTGGAGCAATGAGGATGTGGTGGACACGATCGTGAACTACGGCCATGCTGCCAACATCATTGCGCGCTATAAGCAGGAAAAGGATCTGGAGCAGAACGGGGCTGCGTTTGCGGTTGAAGTGGATTTTAATCAGGATCAGATCCGGACCTTCGTGGAGAACAACTGCACGGTCTGGGATGTGGCGGCGACGGATGCATCCATGACCCGCGCGAACGGCGGCTTCCAGTATACGGAGGGAAGCGAAGGCGTGAGCGTGAATCTGGACAGCTCCGTACAGCAGATTTATCAGTATCTGACTACGCAGTGGGACGGAAATGACGCGACCGTCAATCTGGATATGGAGGTCACGGAGCCCTCGACGACGGTGGAGGACCTGCAGAAGCTGACCTCGGTTTTGGGAACCTTTACGACGTATTATTCCACTTCCAATGCGGCCCGGGCGAAGAATATCAGCAATGCGTGCGGCATGATCAACGGAATGTCTCTGGCACCGGGCGAGACGTTTTCCATGCTGAAGACCATTACTCCTTTTACAGAGGAGAACGGCTATCAGCTTGCGGGCTCCTATTCCGGCGATGAGGTGGTGGAGAGCTTCGGCGGAGGAATCTGCCAGGTATCGACGACGCTGTACAATGCGGTGATCCGGGCGGAGCTCCAGGTGAACGAGCGTTACAATCACTCCATGATTGTGACCTATGTGGATCCATCCGCGGATGCGGCGATTGCGGAGTCGTCCGGAATGGACTTCCGCTTTACGAACAATCTGGACAGTCCGGTTTACATCGAGGGCTATACCTATAACGGCTCCATTACCTTTACCATTTACGGCGTGGAGACAAGACCGGCCAACCGAAAGGTTTCGTTCGTCAGCGAGACGCTTTCGGAGACACCCTCTGAAGGGACCAAGATCAAGGAGGACCCTTCACAGCCGGTGGGAAGCGTTCAGACAACGGCGGGCCATACCGGCTATACGGCAAGGCTCTGGAAGGTCGTGACGGTAGACGGCGTGGAGAAGAGCCGCGATGTGTTCAACAACAGTACCTACAATATGACTCCCACCTATGTGAAGGTCGGAACCGCGGGCAATATGACGCAGGAGCTGAAGGATGCCATCGCTTCGCAGGATGTGGATGCCATCAAGAAGGCTGCGGCAGATGCGGCAGCCGGCGTGGATACCTCGAAAAGTGATGACTTAACACAGAAGGCGCAGGAAGCGGCAGACGCAGCCTATGCGGATGCATTGGCACAGGGACTGGATACGACGACGGCGATGCAGAAGGCGCAGGAAGCAGCCAATGCCGTCGTGTCCGGAAACGCAGGAACATCTTCTACAGATGCTTCTGCTGCAGGAGCCGGAGCATCTGGGACCGAAGAGAGCACAGATGCCGGAAGCTCTTCCGACGGCACGGCAGGAGCAGGAAGCGGCGATGCGGCGGGCAGTGCAGATGCGGCCGGAGGGGCACAGTGATTCTTCGAAACGGCGCGATTGACGATAACGTAGATGAGCGGTCTGTCCGGAAAAGGCTGCAGGGGGTTATGGTTCCCGCAGGGAAGCTGCGCCCTTCTCTTTCCGGGAGTCCAGCTTCCTTCCGGACGGCACAGATGGGCTTTCTGTCTGTTGTGAATGCGGTGAATGATCTTGCGGCGGAGGGAATTCGCCCGGAAGAAATCCGGGTGACGATTCTCCTTCCGGAGAAAAGTGAGGAGAGCCTTCTTCGCAGCATCGTGGATGAAATCCGTGAGGCGGCAGAGACGGCGAGTGTTCTGGTTTCGGCCTGCCATGCAGAGACGAACAGTGCAGTAGTCAGACCGGTGGTTTTTACACAGGCACAGGGAAAAACATCTTTCTACCCCGCGAAGGCGGTTTTGCCGAATGCGCAAGTCTCGGGAGTGGAAGAGACGGAATCGGAGCAAAGGCAGATTTCTGATCCGCCCGGCGGGCGTGAGATCCTGATGCTCGGGCGAGCCGGACTGGAAGGAACCTTTCTTCTTGCCGCAGAGAAGCGCGTAGAGCTGGAGATGAGGTTTCCTCTCCGGATGCTGGAGCGGGCTGCGGCGATGAAGGAGTTTCTCCTCATGACACCTGCCGTGGAGGCATTGGGAGAGATTGGAATCCGCCCGGCGTACCTGGTAAATGGAGCAGGAGGCGGAGCTTTCACGGCGCTCTGGGAGCTTTCGAAGGAGAGTGGCTGTGGGATTACGGTGGAGCTTCCTGAGATTCCGCTGCTTCAGGAGACGATTGAAATCACAGATTATTATGGAATCAATCCGTATCAGATGTGTTCCGCCGGCTGCATGCTGGCGGTAGTGGAGGATGCGGAGAACGCATCGGCGCTTCTTGCGGAGCATGGGATCTACTCGAAGCCGGTCGGCAGACTGACCGAGGGAAGGGACAAGATTCTGTTGAACGGGGAAGAGAGACAGAATCTGAACCGCCCGGATGCGGACGCGCTGCTGCCGCTTTTGGGGTAAGCGGTCTTTTACAGGAAGGATAGAACAAGGCAAGGAGGAGACGGAAGGAATGAATACGCTGAAGGAAAGAATACTTACGATCATCGAGAAGAATAGCCGGATCGACCTGAAGGAGCTGGCGATCATGCTCGGGACGGAAGAGATTGAGGTCGCGAATGCGCTTCAGGAGATGGAGACTGACGGCATCATCTGCGGCTATCACACCATGATCAACTGGGACAAGACCGGCATTGAAAAGGTGACGGCGCTGATTGAGGTCCGCGTGACTCCGCAGAGAGGGCAGGGCTTCGAGGATATCGCGGAGCGCATTTACAAGTATCCGGAAGTCAGCAATGTTTATTTGATGAGCGGCGGATACGATCTGATGGTCATACTGGAGGGGAAAACCCTGAAAGAGGTGTCGGGCTTTGTCACCAACAAGCTGTCAACACTGGATACGGTGCTGGGCACCACGACGCATTTCATTCTGAAGAAATACAAGGACCACGGAACGATTATGGATAAGAAGGAAGAGGACATCCGGGAGATTGTGACGCCATGAGAACAGATCTGATTGCAGATAAGGCAGCATCGCTGCAGCCTTCCGGAATCCGGAAGTTTTTTGACATTGTTGCGGAAATGGAGGATGTCATTTCTCTGGGCGTCGGTGAGCCGGATTTTGACACGCCGTGGCACATCCGGGACGAGGGTATTTACTCTCTGGAGAAGGGCAGAACCTTCTATACATCGAATTCGGGACTGAAGGAGCTGCGCATGGAGATTGCAGCCTATCTTCAGAGAACGCAGGGATTGGATTACCACTATATGTCACAAATTTTCGTGACGGTTGGCGGCTCCGAGGCCATTGACCTTGCGATGCGTGCCATGATCAATCCGGGCGATGAGGTCCTGATTCCGCAGCCGTCCTATGTCTCCTATGAGCCGTGTGTCGTGATGGCGGACGGGAAGCCGGTCATCATTGAATTAAAGGAGGAAAACCGATTCCGCCTGACTCCGGAGGAGCTGGAGGCGGCAATTACGCCGAAGACGAAGATTCTTGTGATGCCGTTCCCGAACAATCCGACCGGAGCCATCATGGAGCGGGAGGATCTGGAGAAGCTGGTGCCGGTGATTCAAAAGCATGACCTGTTCGTGGTATCCGATGAAATTTATGCGGAGCTGACCTACGGCGGCAAGCAGCACGTTTCGATCGCCTCTCTTCCGGGGATGCAGGAGCGGACAATCCTGATCAACGGCTTTTCCAAGGCCTATGCGATGACCGGCTGGCGGCTTGGCTACGCATGCGGCCCCAAGGACGTGATCCGGCAGATGGTGAAGATTCATCAGTACTGCATTATGTGTGCTCCGACGACCTCACAGTATGCGGCTGTGGAGGCACTTCGGAACGGGGATGAGGATGTACGCAGAATGCGGGAATCCTATGATGAGAGACGGCGCTTTGTCCTGCATACCTTGCGGGAGATGGGATTGCCGTGCTTCGAGCCGGAAGGCGCATTTTATGTATTTCCATGCATTAAGGAGTTTGGTATGACGAGTGATGAATTCGCAACCAACCTTCTGAAGGAAGAGAAGGTTGCCATTGTTCCGGGCACCGCGTTTGGCAGCTGCGGAGAAGGCTATCTTCGAATTTCCTATGCGTACTCGATCGAGAGCCTGAAAAAGGCGCTGAAGCGTCTGGAAAATTATGTTCGGAAACTTCGGGAGAAGTAAATGGATCCGGCTGCGGCGTTGAGTGTCATGAGCAGGAAGAGAAAACGACAAATTGGTGTCAGTCCTCATCCAGATTGTCATTCAGATCCGAGCGCTTTAAGGTGAAAATGAACTCGGAGCCGACGCCCTCGGTGGAGATGACATTGATATTTTCATTATGAGCGCGGAGAATTTCGCGCACGATGGACAGGCCGAGGCCTGTCCCTTTTTTATCCTTTCCGCGGGAAAGGTCCGTCTTGTAGAAGCGCTCGAAGACGGCATCCTGTTCGCCGCGGGGGATTCCGATGCCATGATCCTTGACAGAGACGAAAATGTGCCGGTGCTTCTCATAGGTTTCCAGCCGGACTGAGGTGCTGGCACGGCTGAATTTGATGGCGTTGTCGATCAGATTGTAGAGAACCTGCTGGATGCGGTCCTGATCCGCGTTGACGTAAAGGACATCGCCGGTCAGGATCAGTTCCAGCGTAATCTCCTTTTTCAGACAGGTCTGCTCAAAGGAGGCAGCGACCTGGCGGATGGTTGCGTTGATGTCGAAGTCCGTCCGGTTCAGGATCATTCCCTTGGTGTTGAGATTGTTCAGTGTCAGAAGATCGTTGGTCAGCTTTGTCAGGCGGTCTGTTTCGTTCAGGACAATGCCGATGTATTTCTCATGCATCTCGGGCGGGATGGTCCCGTCGAGCATGGCCTGCAGAAATCCGCGGATCGAGGTGAGCGGAGAGCGGAAGTCGTGGGAGACATTGGCGATGAATTTCTTTTGGTCGTCCTCGGAGCCTGCCACCTTCTGGGCCATATAGCCGAGGGAGGCGGCGAGATATCCGATCTCGTCATCGCTGTCGACGGAGAGCTCATAGTGCATGTTCCCGGCTGCATACTGCTCGGTGGCCCGGGTGATCCGGCGGAGCGGAAGATACACGATTTCCGTGAAGAAAATCAGGATGATCATCGACAGCAGGAGGATGATCAGAAGCTCTACATAGGAGATGTTGAGGAGACGGTTTGTCTCTTCGTGAAGATCTGCCACCTCGTAATGAATAGCGACATAGCCGTTTGTTTTGTAATTGCTTGTGATGGGAGCGAGGACAGAGAGCTGCTCAGTGGAAAAATAATTCCAGAAATTCCCCTCAACGTACAGATTCCCGGCAAAAACAGAAGGGTCGAAACCGTCCACACGGATTTCGGTTTCCGGGTCAATTCGCGAGTGGCTGTCCACGACAATGCGTCCGGAGGGATTGAGTACCATGATGTCCGCATCCAGATAGGTACCGAGGGCGTTCAGCTGTTTGTAAACGCTGTCAATGGACGTTTCGGAGCTGTAGAGCTCTGCTGCGTAGGAGTTTGCGATAGTGGTTGCCTCGCGGTACAGGCTGTCTGACTTCTGGTGGCGGACCTGATCCAGTGTCATGTTGGAGACAAAGGTTGCCACGACGATGAAGCCGAAGATGGCAAAAAGAACATAAGCGAGCAGGAACTTCAGATAAAGCGTTTTTTTCATAGGGAGATAAAAAGACCGGCCTGATGCCGGTCAAGGACTATACAGTGGCCTCGAACTTGTAACCGATGCCCCAGATGGTTGAAATCTTCCAGGAGGCATTGTCGTGAATCTTCTCGCGGATGCGCTTGATGTGTACATCCACGGTGCGGGTGTCGCCGATGTATTCATAGCCCCAGATTTGATCCAGGAGCTGCTCTCTTGTAAAGACGCGGTTCGGCTGGGAGGCAAGAAAATATAAAAGCTCCAGCTCCTTCGGCGGCATATCGAGACTTCGCCCCATGTAGGTGACGGAGTAGTTGGTAAGATTGATGGAAAGATCCGGATAAGTGACGATCTTGTCACCGGATCCCGCGGAGGAAGCCTGGCTTTGCGGAGCCTGATGTGTCCTTCGGAGGACTGCTTTTACGCGGGCCACAAGCTCCTTGGAGTCGAATGGCTTTTCCATGTAGTCATCAGCACCCAGCTCGAGACCGAGAACCTTGTCGAATACCTCACCCTTGGCGCTCAGCATAATGATGGGTGTCTGAGATTTCGTGCGGATTTCCCGGCAGACCTGATAGCCGTCGATTCCGGGCAGCATCAAATCCAGGAGAATCAGATCCGGGGCGTAGGAGGAGAATTGCTCCAGAGCCTCCTCACCGTCCGCGGCGATCTGCGTGTCATAGCATTCCTTATTCAGGTACAGACTGATGAGCTCTGCAATGTTGGCATCATCGTCTACGATCAGAATTTTCTGTTTGTTTACAGCCATAAATCGAATTCCTGCCTTGTAATTCCTAATGTAAATATGTCCGCAAGCAGACACTTTGCGTCAAAAATCATCGTGTGCTGAAAAGTTACAAGTTTACAATGGTGACTCCGGCGTCTCCCTCTCCGAAATCTCCGGAGCGGTAGGAGCGGACCCAGGACTGCTTGCGCAGATAGTTCTGCACGGCATTGCGGAGTGCACCGGTACCCTTCCCGTGTACAACGCGGACGGTGTCGAGATGAGACATCCGGGCGTCGTCCAGATATTTGTCGAGGGACATCAGCGCCTCATCCGTGGTCATGCCGAGAAGATTGATCTCCGGAGAGATGTTCATTGCGCGGGAAAGATCAAGGCCGCCGCTCTCCATCGTGTGCGAACGGTTCTCGTAGGCTCGCTTCAAGGCGCTTGCCGTTTTCTTCTTCGCGTGAGAGTCAATGGTCATGCCGGTGTCTTCGTCAATGAGTGCCAGATCCTTCAGCGGAATCTGCGAATTCATGATGCCGCACTGGACGCCGACCTTGTTCTGACGGTCGGGAAGCTTCGTAACCGTTCCCTGCATGCCGAGGGAGAGAACCCTTACCATATCTCCAATATGCAGATCGGAGGGAGAAAGCTGCGAGGTGCGCGGCTTCTTCTCTTCGGGCTTTTGGAGGCGGCGGTTTTTGGCCGAAACCTTTTCGCGAAGGCTGGTTCGTGTCTGTTCCATCGCGGTCATGTCGGCACCCTTGCTGCTCTTGCGGATTGCCGAGATGGCGCTGTCTGCCTGATCCTTGGCATCCTGCAGGATGTTGCGGGCCTTCTCATTGGCCTGGTTCAGAATTTTCTGACGGCGTTCCTCTAAGGAGTCCTCGCGCTGCTTCAGCTCCTTCGCGCGCCGCTCGAGATCTGCCTTCATCCGGTCGAGCTGCTCCTGCTCCTTTGCCGTGCGGCGGCGGGAATCCTCGAGTTCAGAAAGAACATCCTCAAAATTGCGGGTTTCCTGACTCATCTGCTCCTTCGCCGTTTCAATGATGTATCCGGGAAGACCAAGCTTCTGAGAGATGGCGAAGGCATTGCTCTTCCCGGGAACACCGACAAGAAGACGGTAGGTCGGCTGAAGCGTTTCCACATCAAACTCGCAGCTCGCGTTGACAATTCCGCTTGTGCGCATGGCGTAGAGCTTCAGCTCCGCATAATGTGTGGTCGCGAGCGTGGTGATTTTCCTTGTGTGCATGAAATTCAGGATGGAGATGGCAAGTGCTGCGCCCTCCGTGGGATCCGTTCCGCTTCCAAGCTCATCGAACAGGCACAGGCAGCTCTTGTCCGCCCGCTTCAGGATCTCCACAATGGATGTCATGTGGGAGGAGAAGGTGGACAGACTCTGTTCGATGCTCTGCTCGTCGCCGATGTCCGCATAGACCTCGCGGAACAGGGAGAGCTCACTGTGTTCTCCCGCCGGGATGTGAAGGCCTGCCATTCCCATGAGCTCGAACAGGCCGACCGTCTTGAGCGTCACCGTTTTGCCGCCGGTATTGGGGCCGGTGACGATGATCATGTCGTAATCCTCCCCAATTGTAAGATCAATGGGAACGACCCTTTTCGCATCAATCAGAGGGTGACGTCCCTTATGAATCCGGATTACGTGATCCTCATTGAAGTCGGGACGGGTCGCGTTCTCTTCGAGAGCAAGCCCCGCCTTGGCAAAAATAAAATCCAGCTGCGTCATGTTCGCGCAGTCATCCCGCAGTGCTGTCAGGTGATCGGACAAAAGGGAGGACAAGGAGGCCAGAACCTTCTCTTCCTCCTTGCGCTCCTGTACCTGAAGCTCACGGATGGTATTGCCCATCTCGACGATGGCGGCAGGCTCAATGAACAGCGTGGAGCCGGTGGAGGACTGATCGTGCACGATGCCGCGCACCTGTGCCTTATATTCACTCTTAATCGGCAGACAGTAGCGGTCATCGCGGACCGTGATGACATTGTCCTGGAGGTAGGACGAATAGGTCTGATTCAGCATCTTGCCAAGCTGTGCATGAATTCTGTCGTCGGTAAGGCTGATCTCGCGCCGAATCTTCTTCAGCTCCGGGCTGGCATCGTCAGCAATCCGGTCCTCTGCGATGATGCAGCGGCGGATTTCCGAAGAAACCGGACTCAAAGGAACCAGGCAGTCAAACAGGTCGAACAGGGGATCCGCTTCGTCCCCGGGACCGGCACTTCGAATTCTGGCGACGTTCTCCAGAAAGCCTGCAAGCTGCAGAAGCTCCGGGAGTGAGAGTGAGGTTCCGATGTGCAGAGCCTGAAACGCCGCGGAGAAATCGCGGTTATTGCCGAAGCTTAATGATCCGCTGCGGAACAGATATCCGAGAGCGGATTCCGTTTCCTCCTGAGCACGGATGATATCTCCGAGATCTGTCATGGGAGAAAGCTCCCGGCAAAGAGCACGACCGGGATTCGAGGTTGCATGCTCCGCAAGGAGCGCAGTAATTTTGTTGAATTCGCAGATACGCATTACTTTTTCATTCATAATATAAGAAGTATAACACGTTCCGTTTCCGACGTGGTCATTTAGCTATGGTATACTATATCTGCTCAGCACAAGCCGACTTTGATGTGAATGAACCGCTTGCGAGTTCATTCACGATCAAAATCGGCTTGCGGCCAAGGTCCGAAGGACCTCTGGCCGT
>CALEFO010000095.1 GCA_937877165.1 uncultured Lachnospiraceae bacterium
TCCTTCATATAGGTATAGTTGCAGATCATCATATCCGGGCACTGCTCCGCTCCGGAAAATTCCTGGAGCTTATCCAGAACCTTCAGAAAAGCACCCTTGTCCAGCCAGTCGTCACTGTCCACAACCTTGTAATAAAGTCCGCTCGCAAGGTCCATGCCGACATTGACACCGGAGCCATGCCCGCCGTTCGGCTTGTGGATGGCACGGCAGATTCCCGGGTACTCCTTCTCGTAGCGGTCCGCGATCTCTCCCGTCCGGTCCTTGGAGCCATCGTCCACGATCAGAATTTCCACACGGTCGCCGCCGACCAGAAGAGACTCCAGGCACCGTTCCATATAGTCCTGGGAATTGTAGCAGGGCACACAAATACTCAGCAGTTTCATTCAGCTTGTCCTTTTCCTTCCTTGATCCGTCTCCGGTTCCATTTGCCCGGATACTGCCCTGCGGCAGCCGGTTTCTCTGTTATTCCTGCCTCGCTGAGGCAAAACCCTATCATCCCCGGAGCCTTCCGCGCTCCAGCTCGTACTTCTCAATGGTCACCAGACAGTCGCGAAGGTCCTCATAGCGGGACGCCGTAGGCCCAGGTCCCACCTCGACCCCGCAGCAAAGCGCCATGGTATCAATCATCTCGTCCGTCACATGGCCGCGCATCTCATCCAGCGCCGTCAGCTTGTCCTCGGTTGTTCGCGCATCCAGAAAGGCCTCCAGAAGCGGATCCAGCACGGCCGTCTCTTCCTCCTCCGGACCTTTCTCTTCACTGCCGTCTTCTGAGGGCTCTTCCTGTCCCAGGGAATCGGCACAATCGGAATTTCTGTCCTCCCGCGCGTCCTCTGCATGCTGCTCCGCAGACTCTTCCTCCTCCGGTACGATTCGCTCAAAGCGATAGCGCTGCACCGCATCCGGGTACTTCTCCCGGTCCACCTCGGAAAGAAAGCTCTCCAGGCTCCTTGCGTAGACCTTTCCGTCCCCGTACAGGGCCTGATAGATCACCAGCTGCTCCCCGGTGTCTTCCTTCTCTGCCATGGTGATGATCTGATAGCGCTGTCCCTTGAAATGCCGGTAACGCTCCATTGGTTTTGGTGTTCTGCTCATTTTTATCCCCCGCTGCATCAGCACCGATGCTGCCGTTTGAAAGTGACAGATCTATCGATGTTCCCTTCAAACCTTCCTGTCTGCACGCCCCGGGATACCGGAGCAGAGAACAATCAGCTTCTCTACTGCCAGCTCCGGCGAAATCTTCCCGTTTTTATAGTCAAAATCCGCCTGCATGCAGGCTTCTACATACTTTTCCAGCAAGCCCGGTGGGTACCCGCGAAGGAGCGGCCTTAGCTTGTTCGAGAGCACCCACGGATTGATTTTCAGCTCCGCGGCTGCCTCCTTTTCTCCCATCCGCACAAGAAGCTCCTGCACCTGCAGAAGCTGCCTGTACTGGCGCAGCATCAGGGACAGAATTACCTGCGGAGGCGTCTGAAGCTTCACCAGGTCCATGTAAATCATAAGTGCCTGATCGCGCTTCCCCTCCGCAATGGCGCTGATCATGTCGAAAATCCGGTCCTTCAAAACCGGCGTGCACACCGCCCGGATGTCCTCGGGCCGCACCTCCTCCTGACCGAGACAGTAGGAAGAGAGCTTTTCCTCCTCGGAGCGGATCGCCAGCATATCTGTGCCCGCGTATTCCAGAAACAGATTCAATGTGCTGTTTGCAATCCGCAGTCCGTCCCGCGAGAAAAGTCCCGCCGTCCACTCCCGGAGCTGCCGCTCATCCGGCGTGTCGCACCGCATGACGTAACCGTTTTTGGCGATCGCCTTATACAGCTTATACGTGGCATTGGGAGCAATTTCCTCGAAAATCAGATGCGTGGTCTTCGGCATTTCTGTGAGGAATTCGCAGAGCTTCTCTGGCTCCTCGCCCGCCTTTTTCAGAAAATCCGTATCCTCCAGCGTAATCACGCGCCGCTCGGCAAAAAAAGGGAGGGTTTCAGCCATTTCGATGACCTGCGATGCGCGGATGTCCGGTCCCTTTAAAAGGGTGCTGTTCATGGCATCCCCGTCTCCCAAAATCGCAGCCTGCAGCTTTCTCACATTCTGCGTTCTTAAAAAGTCCTGTTCCCCGCAGACCAGATAAACCGGCTTAAAATCCTGTTCCCGGATCTGGCGGTCAAGCTCCGCCTCATATTCTCTGTATGGAGTCTGTACCTTCTTCGGCATAAAGCACTGCGCCTCCGCATCACTGCAACGCATCCAGTATACCACACCTTCCGGCTCCCACGCGCCTGGTCTTGGCTGTGACCGGCTACCGGGATGTCTTTACCAGAAGCCGCTTCAGCTTTTCCCCGGGCTTTTTCTCTCTCCAGATTTCTGCAAGTCCCATCACAAGAAAGCCGTTGAGGAAGGCAAGCACCAGATAGGCCGCCATCCGGGTCTTCCCTGCATAGGCTTCTTCCGGAAGAATCTCCCCTATATGCTGGGCAAAATACAGGTGTCCCAGATACAGCGACAGGCTGTACTTCCCGAGGAACCCGGAAAGCCGGTGCAGGAACTCACTTTTCCCCAACGCCTTCTCCAGACCAAAGCCCGAGAAGGAGAGCAGAATCAGTACCAGCAGAAGGAACATATAGAAATAGTCATACCTCGTCGGCTTCTGCACGGCCATATACCGGATGACCAGGGCAAGGCACACCAGCTGAAGCGTTGCAGCGAGAGCATTTCCAAGCCTTGTCAGCCCGTTTGGAGTCTCCCGCTTCATTTTCCGGACCGCCATGCATATGACGACGCCCGTGCAAAGGCCGGCGAGCGCCCGGATCAGTCCCTTGTAGGCAAATCCCAGCCAGACAGCCGGGTCGCGCGGATGCCCCTCCGTCCGGCACAGATACCCATACAGGAAAAGTGCAGCAAGCGGGCAGACAAGGTGCGTCATAGCATCCTTCTTCTTCCGAAGAAGCGGATACAGAACTGCCATGCCAAGGATCATCGCCGACAGATACCACATGGCTCCGTCGATGCCGTGCGTGAACAGCCCGCTCATTTTCACCAGCGAAAGCTCCCAGAAGTCATCCTCGAAGGCCTTCAGGAACTGATGCAGACTCAGCCTCCTCACGATCCCGATGAAGAAGAAGCCGATCCACCACGCCGTCAGAAACTCCGGAAGAAAGCCGTGAATTTTGTGCATCAGGAAGTGAAAGGTTTCCGTACCGATCCCGTCCTGCCCCGCATTCGCCATACAGCTCTTTTCCGCCTTCTCCACGCTGGCAAGCAGCAGATACCCAGAGACGAAAAAGAAAAACTCGACGGCCAGTGAGCCGCCGAGAAAATAGCAGTGTTCGTCCCCAAGCACATACCGGGAATGATGTAAAACCACAATTACCGAGAACAGAAACCTTTGAAAATCGATGGTTACGTTTCTGGAAGTTCTGCTCATATTTTCTGTTTTTCCTCTTTTTATGTAATGATTCCGTCGTGAGGAGAAATCCGTGAAGGCAGTTACCGGATCCATTCCAGAACCTGATCTGCAATCCGCACGGATGCATTGCCGTCATCCATGCAGCCCTTGTCAGAGAGGAACTGTGTCACGCGCTTCTGGAACTTCTCCTCATCAAAGGCCAGAATCGACTCCTCCAGCTCGTCCGAATCCGTAGAAACCGGGAACGGCGTATCCTCCAGACGGAAGTAGAACCCCCGCTCGTTGTCGTACTTTGCACGGTCCATTGCAAACAGGAAGCCCGGCCTTCGCAGAAGGACATAATCGTAAATCCACGAGGAATAGTCTGTGATGCCGCAGTCCGTAAAGGCAAGAAGGGACTGCATATCCGGATACTGTGTCACGTCGATGACATCCCCCGAGCGCACAGTGTTCTTCTTCGCCTCATTCTTCTTGTCATTGTCATGGTAGCGAAGGAGCAGCTTCCAGTCACCGCCGAAGCGCTTCTCCAGCGCATGTACGGTCTGCTCCGCATCCAGATCGTAAACCGCGAAATTGTGGTCGTCCCGGAAGGTCGGCGCATACAGGGCAAACTTCGTGTCCTCCGGAAGGCTATTCGCCTCGCAAAAGCGGCGCTTCAGGTAGCTGCGCACGTTCTCCGACTGAGGGAAGAAAATATCGTTTCTCGCGTGTCCGTACTTCAGAATCGGCGTTTTCTTCCAGAAGGTCTCCCGGAACACACCGTCCTCAAAGGCCGAATTGGAAATAATCTTTGTGGTGAGTCTTCCGGTTCGTTCCGCCGCAATCGGCCAGGTCACATTCGTATTGTAATGAGCAGGGTCAAACCGCTTGATGCCAAGGGACCCGTGCCAGGTCTGCACGACGAGCTGGTCCTTCCGCACGGGGAACGGATAGAACTTATCCCCAAGAAGCGAGTTGGTGAACAGAATCTTCGAAGAAGCCGCCGCCTCGAAGTACTCATACGTGTTGGTCTTTATGAAGTGGACATGCTGTTCAATGAAGGCCTCCACCTTCCGGATCTCCTGTGCCGCGAGAATTTCCTCCCGGGAAGGCGCCTCCCCGGTGCTTCCTGCCCCCTTCGTGCCCTTTTGACCTGCAGCTGCCTGATTGGGTCCCTTTTCCATTTCCAGGCTCCAGTCCTCCAGCTTCTTCCCGCATACGCGGTGCCCGCCGGAAAGCCGCAGGACCGTCTCATTCACCACATGATCCTTCGCGACAATCTCTGCCGCATCCAGGCGCGTTGTAAGCGGATTGGTGACACTCCACCAGATTTCCACCGGTGCCTGCCTGCGGATCAGCTCATCGCTGATATACTTCAGGTTGCAGCCGACCGAATGGGAAAACGGGAAAAACATCACCTGATTCTTCTTCGTTTCCGTGTGCCGCCATAACACACAGCGGCAGCCGTATCCGATTTTCCGGTCCAGCCAGGTGAAAAACTGCTTGAAGCAGTTTCCGATTCTCTTGAAAAATTTACCCTCAACCATCACCGGCCCGAGGCGTCTGAATTTCTTGCGTAACACGTGTCCGATTGCGCTCATGTAATACTGCTGTTCCTCCTAAGATATGATAATCATTCAGCACATGCTGATTTCAATCGTGAACGGACCACTATAGCCCGAAGGCGTTCGAGTTCTCCTTCGCGGTCACGATCGCCTTGAAGATGTAGTAGTCGATCGGGGTCGTGATCTTGATGTTCTCTGTTCTGCCCTCCACGGCATACAGCTTGTGTCCATAGTGGCGCATCAGGCTCGCGGAATCGATAAAATCCGACCTTCCCTCGCGCCGCGCTCTCTCATGGGCGTCCAGAAGATCCTGAATGAAGAAGCACTGCGGGGCCTTGGCGACCTGGCACACCGAACGGTCCATAATGTTGCCGACCTCACCGTTCTTCGATTCCGTGATGATCGTCTCCGTCGCCGGCGTCACTGTAATCGCAGAGCCGTGCTCCCGGACGCACCGGATGGCCTTTGTGATCGTCTCGGGATCCACAAGGGGCCGCACGCCGTCATGCACGAGCACCACGGAATTGCCCGGGAACAGCTCGTCGATCTTGCATAGACCGTGATAAATGGACTCCTGACCGGTCTCACCGCCCGGAACGATCGCCTGCACCTTCGTGATGTGGAACTTGTTGCACAGCTTCCACATCTTCGGAATGTACTCCCGAAGGCAGGAAATCACGATTCCGTCAATGTCCTCGTTGTTCTCGAACTTCTCAATTGTATAGATGATGATGGGCTTTCCGTAGAGCTCCAGAAACTGCTTGGGAACGCCCCGCGTATTCATCCGTTTGCCCGTTCCGCCCGCGAAAATCAGCGCAACATTCATTTCTCTCATACTCATCTTGTCTCAACCTCTTGCAGCCTGTTCCGGCATTCCGAAAAATCCGCTGCCAAATCCGCCTCCGATGCAGGATTCTTACAGAAGCTGCCTTCCTGCGGTCATCACGACTTCAATTGAAACGGTGCAAAGAAAATGTGCTTCTCCCGCTTGTCCTCGCCCGGAATCTCCATGTAGCTTCCGTACAGCCGCGTCAGATAAGCGTCATAATCTGCAGGAACCGGGTACTGCCTCTTTTCATACGCCATCGGCACACCGGGAAGGATCTGCTTTCTCTCATACAGCTCCCGGAAAAAATGTCCGCGCCCGGACGGCATCGTCACATACCGGGACTTTGGATTCCGGCAGCGCCCGTACACGCGGTCGCACCGCCTGGTCCAGCCATCCAGCGAACGCCAGCCCATAAGAAAGCCCAGCGCGATCTTGATCCGGAACACCCTGCGGTAGTGCTGCCTCTCTTCCGGATCCTCAATCGAATCCACGAGGCGAAGCAGGTCCCTGCGATCCCTTTTAAACTTCGCACAGGACTGTGCAAAGCCCGCCGCCATGCAGTCCAGTCCGTGGAGCTTGCGAAGAAGCGCGTTGTCATAGGTGCTCTCAATCGGGAAAATATCCAGGAACGCACCGCACTCCTTGTTGCGAAAATCCTCCCGGGTCTTCACCGAGGTGCCCTTCAGAAGAATCCGCGACAATGTCAGACCATACCCGTCTGTTGCCTTCGGCGTGTGCACCCAGTAGCGGTCTCCGTATTCTTCCGCGAAGAAAACAACGAACTGCTCGAGGTCCTCCCGCGGCATGTTGACATCCACATCGTCGTCCCATGGAATAAAGCCGTGGTGCCGGACTGCGCCGAGGCATGAGCCGCCGCCGAGGACGAAGGAAAGGCCGTGTTTTCTGCAGCACTGTGCGAGATCCTCCAGCATTCCGTTCAAAGTTCTCTGAAGATCCCGGAGCTGTTCCTCCGTCAGCGTAAGCGCCTCATCCGAGCGGATTTTCTTGAACGCATCTACCGTCGATAAGCCGCCCATCACTGTACCTCGTACTTCTCATGCAGGAACTTCGCACGCAGGAACTGCTTGCCCTTCTTCCACCAGTTGACGTGCTCGACGTACAAATAGGGAAGGACCTTGATGTCCGATTCCTTCAGGCGCCCTGTCTGCACCTGATAGCGCAGCCAGACATTAAGAATCAGCTCGCCGACTCTTCCGCAGTAGCGCCCCTGAAAATACGAATAATTCCGGATGTCCACCTGGCTCTCCAGCGTGAACAGGATGTCAAACAGCCAGGTGCAGTACTCATCAAGGAGCTCCCGCTCCATGATCATCATGTTGAACATGTGACCGGAGCGCTCCGCCATCACCTCATCGAAAGCGGGGATGTACTCCGGGTATTTCTGCTCCAGAATCGCCCTGGTCTTGTCCAGATGCTCAATGTAATGCGAATGCGCGTAGTGCGAGTACAGAGACTCGATCACATAATAGCGCTTCGCCGGGACGAACACCTTATAGCGGCCGAGCATCGGCTCCAGTTCACGGTACGTGAGAACCTTGTCGAAAATATCGCCCCGGATCCCCGAGCGGTGTGTTCTTCCGTTCCCCCGGAAATGCCTGCGGTAATGCACGAGACCGATATAGTCGGTGTGCAGATGCTTCCACGCCCAGTACAGGCCCGTCAGCTCACAGAAATACGGATTGCGCGAAGAGATGTTGGCCCCGATGTTGTCCTTAAGATACCCAAGATCCGGCTCCTGTCCCTCACCCGTTTTCTCAATGGCCGCTCCCACATGGACCGGCAGGTACATGGGGTCCTGCGGCATGCGGTACTTCTTATGCGTTGTGACAATAATCCGCACCGTAGGATGCGGACGGCTCCCCGGATGCTGACCGGTTCCGTTCCCGCCCTGCTGCGGACAGTCATTCAGTTGTTCTGATTTATTGTGTGACATAAAAAATTGATCACTCTGCCGCTTCCGGGGGGGCCCGCCTTCCGGCGCAGAATTCCCCGTCCGCCCGGCACAGGTGGAATGGTTACAGATTCTGTCTCTGCAGATCCTCGGCGACAAAATCCTCGCCGCTCTTATTCTTCAGCAGCTCCTCCGAGGCGCTGCTGAGTCCGTTGTTCGCACAGCCCCCCGCCAGATCGCAGGTGGAACATGCGTCCAGCTCTTCCTTCGTAAGCTTCCCATCGCGAAAATCCCGCACGGCAGGAATCTCATACATGGAGTATTTCTTCTTTTTCCAGAAGCGCAGGAACTTGTGATGGATCACCCAGAGCGCCGGCTTCCAGATGTACTTGTGCATCGCCGGTGAAGCCGAGCCGATCATCCAGCACTGGCGGTCGCAGTGGCGGACCTTCTGTCGCACCCTGTCTGCCTGCTCCGAATTCCAGAGCTCATCCCAGCTCTGCGTGTTGAGGTTTCCCATGACCTCCTTGTCCTTCGTGCCGTTGCAGGGCATGACATCCCCGTACGGGTCAATGAAGAACGTGTCAAAGGACATATCACACGGGAGAAGACGCTTCTGGCCGTAAATATAATTGATCAGTCCGTGATTAAAATACGCGCGGAACCACTTCTTGGGCTCCTTCGAATCCAGAAGCCGGTTGATGAGGTCCTCAAAATGCCGGGCCACCATCGGGCGGTCGTGAATGATATTCTTCGCCTCCACAAAATAAAAGGAATTGTGAAGGCTCGCGGTTGCAAACTCCATCCCGAGCTTGTCCGAAAGATCATAGAGGGGGACGAGATCCGGCGCATTGCAATCCTGCACCGTCATGCCGAAGCCGACATCCTTCAATCCCATCTCCTTCAGCTTACAGAGCGTCTGGTAGCCTCTCTGGAAGCCGTTCGGCAGGCCGCGGATCTCGTTGTTCGTCTCCTCCAGGCCCTCAATCGAAATGCGGATTCCCACATTCGGGAACTCGCGGCACAGATCCAGAATCCGGTCTGTGAAAAATCCGTTCGTCGAAATGACAATGCGGTCGGAAATTTTCGAGAGCTCACGCACGATGTCCTTTAAGTCAGAACGTATAAAAGGCTCCCCACCGGTGATATTCGTGAAATACATCGGCGGGAGCTTCCTTATGGTCTCCAGTGAGATCTCCTCCTCCGGAAGGGAAGGGGCTTTGTAGCGGTTGCACATCGTACATCTGGCGTTGCAGCGGTACGTGACAATCACTGTTCCGTTTAATTTTTTCATG
>CALEFO010000096.1 GCA_937877165.1 uncultured Lachnospiraceae bacterium
GCATAATGCCGTACTAGGATACTCCCCATCCGGTTTTCCGTCAAGCAAGCTCTACCCGAGGGGCATTTCCAACCGAAGGCTCCGCAGCAATGGCGCGGGACCCGGTAAATTTTCATCCATTCAGATAATTCAACGGGTTCACCGCCGTTCCGTTCACACGGATTTCAAAGTGCAGATGCGGTCCCGTGCTGTTGCCGGTGTTGCCCGACCGCGCAATGACATCTCCCTGTGATACGCTCTGCCCGACCTTGACCAGAACCTTCGACAGATGTCCGTATCTCGAAGTTACACCATTTCCATGGTCAACATAAACCACATATCCGTAACCGGACTGCCAGCCTGCGGCTGTTACCTTGCCGCCGCTCGTTGCCATGACAGAGGTTCCGGTCGCAACCGCAATATCAATTCCCTTATGGTTCGTGCTCGCTCCCGCCTTCGGGGATTTGCGGCCACCAAAGCCTGAGGAAACGCGTCCGTAAACCGGCCAGATGTAGGTCGGCGGGTTCTTCGTCCCGATCTCGATGATCTCCGGCACGGCATCCACCGTGGTCTCCTGCTTCACAATCTCGCGGCTCTGTACGGTGTCGTCCCGGTAATTCACAAGCGCAATGACGCGTCGATGCCCCAGACTTCCTTTCTGGATCACCTCGGACTTGCTGGTATACCAGTCGCTGTTCTCCTTATAAATCGTGTCCGCGCTGTAGTCCTCTTCGTAATATTCCTGATTGGTGTACAGGACAGTCAGCTTCGGCTCCGCTACGGTGACACTCAGAACATCGCCCGGACGGATCACCGCACTTTCTCCGGAAAGCCCGTTGATCGAAATCAGCTCCTGCGTCGTCAAGCCGTAACGCGACGCAATGCCGGAAAGTGTATCGCCGCTCGCGACCTCATAGGTTGCATCCTTTGCCACATCGCCGGTCACATCCGCCTCGGCATCTTCCAGGGAGGCAATCAGGTTAGACGGAAGATACGTCTCCGAAATCTCTATCTTCTCCCCGAAGTCAATCTTCTGAAGTCCCAGAACATAGTCCTCGAAGTCCTTTCCAACTGCGGGCTTCACATCTTCAAAAAGTCTTGAAAACGCCTGCTCAATTCCGGCAGAAGGGAGCTGGTTCTGTTTTTCTTCCTTCTTCTCCTGCTCGCTGGTCGTCAGGACCTCATACGTCAGTGCGTTGACCTCCCGGTCGGTATCTGTCACGATGCTGACAATGTAATCCTTTTCGGGATCATACTGCTCCAGAACGTGATTCAGAAGGGCCTTGATGTCATCCACCGAAGCCATATTGAAAACATATTCTCCGATCTTCACCGTGTAACAGTGCTGAAGCGTCAGGAGCTCGTGCTTCGAAAGGACTGCCTTCATCTGATCCACAATATCCCGGTCACTGTCCGTCTGTCCCCAGTAGACCTCTTCTCCGGTAATTTCCAGATCGGCATCGATAAAAAGAGGGTCTTCGCTCGTCTTTGCAATCTCCCGGCGCGCCTGACGGAAGCACTCTCTTGCCTCCTCCTCCGATCCGACAACACCGACTTCCTCCCCATTCAGTGAAACGGTGAACATATTATCCATCCCGGTTCCGAACGGAACAAAGTTCGGAAACAGAAGAAGACCCACGAACAGGACAAAGGTGCAGACAGTCAGAAACCAGAATTCAGTTTTCTTTCTATTAGGGTGAATCATTTACTGCATCAGCCGAAGAACATGGAAAGAACACCGAAGGCATGCAGCGCCTCCAGTACCACACCGGCCAGGACTACTGCAAGCGTTGCAATCTGGATGCCGTTCACCGGAGCCTTGGCGGGTTTCTCCTCTTCGTCCATCTTCTCCTTCAGTTCATCGGTCTGCTTCTTCAGAAGCTGTTCCACAGCAGCCTGCACATTGCGGTAGACGCGTACATTCTCCTTGTGGGAAAAGTCATCTGACTGCTGCAGAAGATCCGCAATTTTCTGCTCCGATGCTCCGATGGATTCCGTGAGCTTCGTCTCCAGATTCTTCGAGGATTCTTCCATGTCCTTGCGGGCGTCTTCCTGCATCTTGCTAAAATCCACGTCCCGGAGCGCTGTGCTGTTCTCGGAAAGTGCCTGCGCAGATGCCTTCATGACGTCCTGCACGCCCTTGGTCGTCTCGATGCTCATCCTGCGCATCTCATCCACCAGAACACGGTTCTTCTCATAAAGGTCCTTCAGCTCTTCAATCTGCTTCTGATAAGACAGAACTGTCTCCTTCAGCGCATCCACCTCAATCGCCTGCGCCTCTTCATTGGCACGGATCATGTCGTCCGCAGCAGCCTCGGCGATGCCGGTTCCCTGTGAAATCTTCCTTTCCAGATCCTCGATGGAATGTTCTTCTTCCTGCACTTCCTGCATAAACTGATCGCTCATTGCAAATCCTCTTCTATTGCATCCGAAGGAAGATCCCGGGCGGCATCTTCTCTTCCCACTGTCGATTTTATGAACCCAGGCATAAGCCATGCGGCCCCGCCTGATACTCCCTGCATTCTCCTGCGGACGCTCTGTTATGAAGGCAGCATCTGCAGAACAGAAAATCAGAATTATGATACCATCATCGTTTTCATTTTACAACGAATGGGGCCCTCTCCGTTTTCTGTCATTTTGTCTCACTTTTCTTTTGTTTTCAGAGGCAGTTTGTATAAAATTCACATATGTTCAAGCCTTGTTCATATTTTATTCACACTTATCTGCTATATTTAAATCATCAAATCAATCGACAGTTTGATAATTTTTTCATAATAAGCCCGGGCGCCGAAAGGTGTCCGGGCACTCCTCTTTTTTCAGAGGATCCGCTCCCATCTTTGCCTTTTATCATTCAAAAAGGATGAACCGGGGAGCTTTTTTCTTTCTCCTCTGCCCATCCTTATGATCTTCCTTCGCTTCCCCGGCTTTCCCTGACAAGGTTTCGTCGTTCAGCGCTTTTCCTGCGCTTCTTCGATCTTGAACTCCTGTATCTCGTTGTTGAGCGAGAGCATCTTCTCATCCAGATTTGCGACCATCCGGGCACATTCGAGCAGCTCGTCCGCAATTCCCTCCGGCACATCTCCCGTAAATTTATACTGAATTTTGTGCTCCAGGCTCGCCCAAAAGTCCATTGCGATCGTCCGGATCTGAATCTCCACCTTAGTATCCACGATCCGGTCTGACAAATAAACCGGAACCGTCACAATCATGTGATAGCTCTTGTAACCGCTCGGCTTGGGATTCGCCAGATAGTCCTTGATGGCCAGCACGCGGATATCACTCTGGTTGCTGATCATATCTGCAATCTTGTAAATGTCCGATGTGAAATCGCAAATGACACGCACACCGGCGATGTCATTGCAGTACTTCACCATATTCTCCAATGTCGACGGATAGCCGTGACGCTTGAGCTTGTTGACAATGCTCTCCGGCGTTTTCAGCCGGGCCTTGATATGTTCAATGGGGTTGTAGTTGTGCACATGCTGAAACTCATCATTCAGGATGTTCAGCTTCGTCTGGATCTGCCGAAGTGCTCCATTGTAAATCAGCATGACCTCTTCGTAGCTGTCTGCACCTTCCCCTCCTACACGTAAATCCATTCTTCCCTTTCTGTATGTTTAACTATCCGCGCAGGCGGTTTCTCCAACGGGGCGCAGGCCCCCTGCGCCAAGCAGGAGGAAACGGCATCAGCCGTTTCCGAGTGCGCTATTCCACCGTCACCGACTTCGCCAGGTTTCTCGGCTTATCCACATCCAATCCTTTGGATACGCTGACATAATATGCGAGAAGCTGCAGCGGAATGATTGCAACGCTCGTTGCGAAATGCGGATCCGTCTTTGGAATGTAAACCGTGAAGTCCGCTGTATCCTCGATTGCATAGTTTCCGTAGGTGGTGAGGCCCATCAGATAGCCGCCGCGGCTCTTGACCTCCACCATGTTGCTGACCGTCTTCTCGAACAGATCCGGCTGTGTCAGAACGCCGACCACGAGCGTTCCATCCTCAATCAGGGAAATCGTACCGTGCTTCAGCTCGCCTGCCGCATAGGCCTCCGAGTGAATGTAGCTGATCTCTTTGAGCTTCAGGGAGCCCTCCAGAGAAATGGCATAGTCAATGCCTCTTCCGATGAAGAAGATGTCCTTCGCATTGCTCCTCTTGGCCGCAAACCACTGGATTCGCTCCTTGTCCTCCAACGCACGTTCAATCTTGTCCGGAAGCTCGCGGATTTCTGTAATCAGCGCAGCTTCTTTCTCCGCGTCGATGGTTCCTCTTGCTGCTGCCATTCTGGTGGCAAGGATATATCCCGCAATCAGCTGTGTGCTGTAGGCCTTGGTCGTTGCAACCGCGATCTCCGGTCCCGCAAGCGTATATAAGACATGATCCGCCTCTCTTGCAATGGAGGATCCGACCACATTGACAATGGCAAGGGTCTTCATGCCGTTTGCCTTCGCAAGGCGAAGCGCCGCCAGAGAGTCTGCAGTCTCGCCAGACTGGCTGATGATAATTGCAAGGCTGTCCGGTGCAATGAGCGGATTCCGGTAGCGAAACTCCGATGCCAGTTCAATACGCACCTGAACTCTTGCAAGGTCCTCAATGACATACTGAATGGCAACGCCCACATGATAGGCAGAGCCGCACCCGATGATGTAGACCTGATTCAGACTTTTCAGCAGCTCATCCGTCAGGCCAATCTTCTCCAGGTCAATCTTCCCGTTCTCATCAATCATGGAATTGATGGTGTCCTTGACAGCGCGGGGCTGTTCATGGATTTCCTTCAGCATGAAATGCGGATAGCCGCCCTTCTCCGCAGCCTCTGCATCCATCTCCACATGCGAGGGCTCCTTCTCGATCTCTTCCTGATCAATATTGTAGAAGGTGATCCTGTCTGCCTCCAGAACGCCCACCTCCATGTTGTCGATGTAGTAGACAGTCCTTGTATATTTCAGAATGGCAGGTACGTCGGAAGCCAAAAAGGACTCTCCCTTTCCGACACCAATGACCATCGGCGCATCCTTTCTCGCGACATAGATCTTTCCGGGATAATCCTTAAACATAATCGCAAGAGCATAGGTCCCGCGCACCCGCATCATCATGTGTGTGATGGCGTGAATCGGTCCGCGGTTGTATTTCTTCATATAAAATTCAACCAGGTTGATCATCACCTCAGTGTCCGTATCGGAATAGAAGTGATAATTGTGCCGAAGAAGCTTGTTCTTGACATCCTGATAGTTCTCAATAATGCCATTGTGCACGCCGACCACCGATTTATCATTGCTGATATGCGGATGCGCGTTGTTCTCACTTGGTTCGCCGTGGGTTGCCCATCGCGTGTGTCCAATTCCGCAACAGCCTTGCATCGACAGGCCGTTGTTCGTCTTCTCTGCAAGTCCCTTCAGCCTTCCCTTGACCTTGACAATTTCAAAATCTCCACCATCCGCGCGAACCGCAAGGCCCGCAGAATCATATCCGCGGTATTCCAGCTTCGACAGCCCTTCCAGAAGGATCGGTGCTGCCTGCTTCTTTCCTACATATCCGACAATTCCACACATTGTTCTACCTCCTGCCGCCGTCTGCGCGGCATCTCCGGAAGCTCTCAGGGCTTCCTCGTTACATCCTGTTATCTGCGTTCTCTTATTCTTATCTTCTTTATTCCTGCTGCCTCTGCAGCCAGAAATTCCGGTTGGATGTGCATCGGAGCACCATCCATTCCGGCAGACACTCGTAGGCTTTTCCCATACGATATCCGGCAAACCTTGCAGCGCACCGAAGAACAAACCCCGGGATCCTTCCCATTTGATGTTCTCTTTGCATTTCGCGAACGACCGCCCTTACATACTGCAGCCCCTCACCTTCCGAAGAAAGCCCTGCAAAGATCTGCGGATTCTGCGCCTGTGACACACCGAGATCAAAATTGCGGTGAAACTGCTGCGAGGCCGTATACGAATGCGAATGATAAACACAGGCATTCGCTGCATAATAAATCCGGTACCCTGCCTGAAGAGCCGTTCCCGCATAAATCATGTCTTCATTGAAAATAGTCTTCTCCGGAAACCCGCCAAGTCCATCCCAGAGACTCTTCCGGTACAGCGCACATACATTGGAACAAAAATACGCCTTGATTCCCAATTCCTTTGTGTCCGCCTGCGTCTTCCCGCGCGGCTGATCCGGATAATTGAAGGCCCGCGAAATCCGCTCCTCACAGGAGGCATCCGGATTCGGCAGCTGCCTTGCATAGCTGACTGCCGTTTTCTCGTCCGCTTCCAGAGGCTTCAGAAGCTCCTCCACCAGCGTTTCTCCTTTCGGAAGTGCGTCCTGCGTCATGGCAAGAACATACTCTGCTCCCTCGCTCTCCGCAAAAGCCCGACTTCTGGTTGCGCCGTGATCAAACTCCTCTGCACGTATGTGTTCCAGAACGAGAAACGGGAAACGGTCCAAAAGCTCCTGTTCCGTCAGCTTCTCTTCGTTCAGGAAGCCCTCAAAGCCCTCCCGTCCGGAATTGATGATCCGCACCCTCCGAAGAGGCACCGTCTGACGTTCCAGGAGCTTCAAAATCTCCATCAGCCGTCTTACGGGACGAAAGGTTGGAATGACCGCATCCACGATCACCGTGCGCTTTCTCTCCTTATTCTGCATATTCTCATATAAAATGTGAGAACGTTCCATTCTTACCTTTCTGTGCCGCGTTTTTTGCGGCACCCCGAGGAGAAATGCCCGAATGGGCTTTCTCCGATGGGATCATCGAAATTGGGCCGCTTGGCGGCACCAATTCGTAATAATCAGAGAGAATTTCTTCTATACAAAAGCCCATAATATTATAGCATACCGCCGTTTTTCGTGCTTTTTCTGAATAACCGGTTCTCCTATTGCAAAAAAGGAGAGGGAACACCTTCGCTCCCCCTCCCTGGATTTGGTTGTTTTCCAATTCTTCTTACGTATGATCTGCGTCCGTCATTTCCTCAGGAACTGCATCCTTGGTGATCTCCGCAATGTGATCACTATATTCCTTCACCGTATCAGAGACCTCATAATTGTCATCGTCAAACAGGAACTGATGCAGCCACTGGACATTGTCCGCCAAATCTCTCGGGACAACGCAGTCTCCCAGCGCACCGCCAAGGTTTGCCTGAATCCGGGCATCCTCCTGCGGGAATCCGTTCTGCATTGTATCGATGCTGTCCTCTGCAATCATGTTGTATCCGGCAATTGCCTGCACATCGTTGATCAGATCACTCACCTTGTAGGAAGTATAAATCTCATCCGACACCTTGTTGACAATATCCGTCAGCTGTCCGACATTGGCCGTCTTCGCCTTGTCCATGACCGCATACAAAACTGCACGCTGTCTCGCCGCACGCTTGTAATCCCAGCCTCTGGTATAGCGGATCCGGCAGTACGCCGTTGCCTGCAGGCCGTTCAGTGTCTGACTGCCTGCCTGCGTCACTTCGGTATATCCGTCCTTGCCGAGCTCCTTCGCCATCGTAGACTGATAGTTATTCAGATGAGAAATCTCATCCTCCTGTACATCAATGGTCACACCGCCCAGCGCATCCACTACATCGGTCAGACCACCAAAGCCAACCGTAACGAAATCCGTGATGTTCATATCCAGATTCTGGTTGAGCATGTTGATTGCCTGCTCCGCACCGCCCTTCGCGTAGGCTGCGTTGCACTTGTTATAGGTATCATCGCCGAGGTTCAGGAGTGTATCACGGTAAACCGAAACCAGCTTCACATCTCCGGTGTCCTCATTGATGGAGCAAATGATAATCGAGTCACTTCGCGTATTCTGGTCAAGCTCTCCTGTCGTAGAATCGACGCCAAAGAAGGCAATGTTGCGGTAGCCTTTCATCTCGCCCGACTCCGTATTCTCCTTGACAACATCTGCGATGTTATTCTCAATCTCTTCCGTCGGCAGGTTAACGCGCTCCACCTTACCGATTCTGGTGACAAAGTAAAGAATCAGAAGGACTGCCGCAAGAACCACAAGCTCGACCACAATCAGAACGGTCCGATTCTTCTTCCTGCCCTGACCACGTCCTCCACGGCCGTTTCCGGACGATCTGCCCGATCTGCCGCCGGTACTGCGGGTTCTGCCGCTGCGTCCGTACCCGTCATCATACCGGTCATCGCCGTAATCATCTGCATATTCGTCGGAGTAGCGTTCCTCCGTGTATTCATCCTCTTCGTAATATCCGCCGCGGTCATCCTCCGCGTATTCCTCACCGTACCGACTGTCGTACCGGTCATCGTCGTAGCCATTCCCCTCGTCATAGCCGTACTCTTCGTCGTAGGAGCCTGCTCCCTGGTTCTCATATCCGTCATCATAGCGATCCTCGTAACGATCGTCATAACGGTCATCGTAACGGTCGTCATAACGATCGTCATAATCATCATAGTCACGTCTGGACATGGTAACTTCCCCCGGTGAAATTCATAAAGACTTGAACTTTAGAATACTACACTTTCCCTGGCAGGACAAGCACTGTATTAGCTGGGCTAGGACAGTCAACAGCAAATCAATAGGCGTTCTTGTTGATAAAGCCCTTGAATACCGTCAGAAACAGGATCCGAAAATCAAAACCCAGACTCCAATTCTCAATATAATAGATGTCATGCTCAATTCGCTTCCGGATGGAGGTATCTCCCCGGTAGCCGTTAATCTGCGCCCAGCCGGTAATCCCAGGGCGAACCTGATGCTTCACCATGTAGCGCGGAATCTCCTCCCGAAACTTGTCCACGAACTGCGGCCGTTCCGGGCGTGGGCCCACAAGGCTCATTTTGCCCGCCAGCACATTAAAAAACTGTGGCATCTCATCAATGCTGGTGCGGCGAAGAAAGCTTCCAAACCTTGTAACGCGGTCATCCCCGCGCGTCGTCCACCCCTTCTTCTCCTCTTCCGCAGACTGCACCCGCATAGTGCGGAATTTGTACATAGTAAATGGCTTCGAATGAAGTCCGATTCTCGTCTGCTTGTAAATCACAGGGCCCTTGCTCGTCAGCTTCGTCCCGACTGCCGCAAATAGCATCACCGGCGAGAAAAGGATGATGCAGAAAATAGAACCGAATATATCCACCATCCGCTTCAGCAGCGCATTCCATGTATTGGTCAGCGGCACATAGCGGATGTTGATGACGGGAAGTCCCATCAGATCCTCCGTGTAAGGCCGCGACGGGAACAGTGAACCGTAATCCGGAATAAACTTAGTATGTACGCCGGAGCGCTCACACAGATCCACGATATGCTCCAGATTGTCGTAATCCTCCAAAGAAAGCGTGATGGCAATTTCATCCATCTTGTTCTCCGGAAGAATAATTTCCAGATTGCCGAGCGACCCCAGGACCTTCACGCCGCGGTACATCGTTCCCCTCGGGACATGGTCATCGAGAATGCCATGCACCACATACCCCCACTGAGGATTGGCCAAAATAC
>CALEFO010000097.1 GCA_937877165.1 uncultured Lachnospiraceae bacterium
CAAATCATTAAAAGTGTGTGAACTTCGGCCTTCCGGGGGCTTCCTTACTTGCGGATTCCGCGGGAAGTGAAGTATTCTTAAAAGATGCAGCGGCGGTCCCAAGGGATGGCTGCGAGGAACAAGCAGCAGCATCGGTGCTGACGCACCGGCTGCCGCATTCGGCAAAACCGCCTGCACGGATTTTGCCTCAGCGAGGTATAAGAATGAATACAAACAATTACGGAGGCCGCAGGCCGCTTCAGAGATTTTTTCAGAAATACGCCGTACAGAACCTCTCACTGGTGATTATTTTATGCTACGGTTTCGGGTATCTTCTTCAGTACATCAACGCGCCGTTTCTGAATTACCTGACGCTGAACCCATATGCGATTTGTCACGGGCAGATCTGGCGCCTTGTGACGTGGGTTCTGGTACCGCCGGATACCAGCAACATTCTGTTTATTGTCATCGCAATGATGTTCTATTACTCCATCGGAACCTCGTTGGAACGGGTCTGGGGAACTTACACCTATAATATTTATATCTGGCTTGGTGTCGGCATTACGATCATCGGAGCCTTTGTCGTGATGGCGGTCTCCTACATCATGGCGGGAGTTGCCGGGGTGTCCCTGACAGGTGAAAGCGCATCTGTGTATTTCGCGGCGATTTCGCGGTATTTCAGCACCTATTATGTCAACATGTCCATCTTTCTTGCGTATGCGCTGACGTTCCCGGATGCCGTGGTTCTTTTATGGTTCATCATTCCGGTCAAGGTCAAGTGGATGGGCGTCCTCTACGGCGTGCTGCTCGCATGGGATTTTGTTTCCACGGCGATGCGCGGCGGCTGGTACGTGTGCGTGGCGATGGCGGCGTCTCTTGCCAATTTCCTGATCTTCTGGCTGCGGTCTGGTAAAATGCGGCGCTTTTCCCCGAAGGAGGCAAAACGCCGCTCTGACTTCAGACGGGCGGTGCATCAGGGCGAACAAAAGAGCACGACCTGGACCCATGCAGGGCAGGAGAGAAACAGTGCGGGCATGGTACAGGGACAGGAAGCGGCCGCGGCGGCGAAGATGCGCCCGCAGGCGGGAAAGGCAAGACACCGCTGTGCAATCTGTGGAAGAACGGAGCTGGATGATCCGACGCTGGAGTTCCGGTACTGCTCCAAGTGCCAGGGCAATTATGAATTCTGCCAGGATCACCTGTTCCATCATCAGCACGCCGTCAACGGAGGAGGTCCGCTCCCTGCACAGGAGAGCATCACGGTCGAGCCGGATCAGAAAGGCTGAGAAGGCTTTTTACAATAAAACAATCAGATAGGGAAATTGGATATGAGCGAAAACAATCAGGAAAGAAATCCGGAAGGCCAGCTCCAGTACATTCTGCGGAGCATGGTCGCTGCGGCGAGAAAGAACCGCGGAATGATCACGAAAGACCAGCTGGAAAAGGCCCTTGCGGAGCTGAAGCTCTCTGATGATCAGATGAAGATGGTCGAGGACTATCTCAAACAGAACAACATCGGGATTGATGAGCCTTTGGATGCGGAAGAAAAGCTTTCGGAGGAGGAAGCGGACTATCTGAAGGACTACACGGAGATGGTGAATGCGATCGAACAGCCTTCGGGCGGAGAGCTGGAGGCAGTGGAAATTCAGGCGATGGCAGGCGAGAAGGACGCACAGAGTAAGCTTTCGGAGTGGATGCTGCCGAAGGTGGTGGACATCGCAAGGCTGTACGCCGGGCAGGGCGTCTATATGGAGGATCTGATCGGAGCGGGAAACGAGGCTCTGGTGCGCGGAACGAAGCTCCTTGCTCCACTGGAGGGACCGGAGGAAGTGGAAGGAGCTCTTGCGGAGCGGATCATGAATGCCATGGAGGATCTTGTCGCGGAGAATCTGGACGAGGTGTCCGCAGATCAGACGGCAGCGGAAGCCGCCAACAAGGTTCTGGAAAAGGCGGACGAGCTTTCGAAACTCCTTGGAAGGAAGGTGACCGTTGAGGAACTCGCCGGAGAGGGCGAGGTGACAGAAGAAGAAATCATGGATGCCATCCGGATTACCGGGAATAAGATTGAAGCCCTGGATTACAAGACGCAGAGCTGAGAGATCTGCCGTGAAAGCTGTCATTAAAATTGACATGCCGGGATCTATCCCGGATGGAAGCAGTCATTAAGAAGATCTCATATTGTCAGGAGCACAGGAGCATTGAAGGATACCGATTACAGATACATTCTGGAAAACATGACCGCTATTCAGATCGGAACGAAGTATACCTACCGGGAGCTGGTGGATGACATCGATCTGAGCTATAAGTACCGGTGCATCATCAAGCAGATTCTCCTGCAGGAGGTGGATGCGGACACCACGCTGGAAAGCCATCTGTATTATATGATGCCGGAGGATGAGAGCTGCCGGGTTTACAAGCAGCTCCGCGCGAAAATCCGGATTTATGTGCCGAAGGTGAAAAAGCATTTCGGCGGGCGGAGCGATACAGAATTTGAGGAGCGTGTCCTCAGTTCGGAAGAACTGGCGTCCATCCGTCCGGAACAGAAAAAGCTCATGGGCATCATGATCGCGGAAATCCAGATTTCCAAAATGGGACTGATGACCTTTGTGATTTGATCTTAATTTATGTTATAGTAGAGACAGCACCGCATCCATGGTGCTGTTTTCTCTGCATTCTGGCGGCAGTTCTGCCGAATCTCCACAGTTCAGGAACACCAACACGAACAACAAAAAGAATATCGGTTGCATCCGAAAAAAAGCAATGCTATACTGTAAAACAGAACACACGTTCTGCTATGGGCGAACGTGAGGTGACAGAGCAGCTTTCTTTTCTCATTGAGGAAGGAGAGAGGCGAGGCACACAGCAGACAAAGGAGCTTGACTATGGCAATGGATCGCGAAGATCGCTTAAAGGCACTGGATGCCGCAATTTCTCAGATTGAGAAGCAGTACGGGAAGGGAGCTGTCATGAAGCTCGGCGATCCCTCCTCCACCATGAATATTGAGACGACACCGACCGGGTCGCTTGCACTGGATATTGCACTGGGACTGGGCGGAATTCCGAAGGGAAGAGTCATTGAGATTTACGGACCGGAATCCTCCGGTAAGACAACACTGACGCTTCATATGATTGCAGAGGTGCAGCGCCGCGGCGGAATTGCGGGCTTCATTGATGCAGAGCATGCACTGGATCCTGTCTATGCACGCAACATCGGCGTGGATGTGGACAACCTGTATATTTCTCAACCGGACTCCGGAGAGCAGGGTCTGGAGATCGCGGAGACCATGGTACGGTCCGGCGCGATCTCCAGACCCTGCTCTCCGGA
>CALEFO010000098.1 GCA_937877165.1 uncultured Lachnospiraceae bacterium
CAGCGACGATCGTTTCCGGATCCATGGCAGAGCGCACGAACTTCAAGGCATACTGCGTATATTCCGCAGCGATTTCCCTTCTGATTTATCCGATTGAAGGACATTGGGCATGGGGCGGCGGCTGGCTGTCTACCCTTGGCTTCCATGACTTTGCAGGATCCGCAGTGGTACACAACGTCGGCGGCGTGATTGCCTGCCTCGGTGCGGCCATGCTGGGACCCCGTATCGGCAAGTATGACAAGAACGGTAAGGCAAAAGCCATCCCCGGACACAATCTGACGGCAGCGGCACTCGGCGTATTTATTCTCTGGTTCTGCTGGTTCGGCTTCAACGGCGGTTCGACTGCGGCGATGGCAACGGCAGACGATGCAATCACTGCCTCCAACGCATTCATGACAACGAACCTTGCGGCGGCAGTTGCTACCTGCGTGACCATGATTTTCACCTGGCTGCGCTATGGCAAGCCGGATGTATCCATGACCCTGAACGGCGCACTCGCAGGTCTTGTTGCCATCACGGCAGGCTGTGATTGTGTAAGCCCTGTCGGCTCCTTCTTCATCGGCCTTGTGGCAGGATTTCTCGTGGTTCTTTCGGTTGAATTCTTCGATAATGTCGCGAAAATTGATGATCCTGTCGGTGCGGTTTCCGTGCACATGGCAAACGGCATCTGGGGAACCATTGCAGTCGGCCTGTTCTCGACTGGAGCAAACGGTGTCGGCAAGGGACTTTTCTACGGCGGCGGTGTTTCGCAGCTGGGCGTTCAGATTCTCGGCATCATTGGAATTGATGTTTATGTTCTGATTACGATGTTCATTGTTTTCAAGATCATCGACAAGACCATCGGCCTTCGTGTTCCGGCACAGGTGGAGATCGACGGACTTGATATTCATGAGCACGGCCTTGCAAGTGCTTATTCCGGATTTGCCATTGCAGATGTCACGAACATGGATATGGACATCAACGACAACACGGACCTCGGTGAAGATGATTACACCAAGGCAACCGAGGTGCAGAAGAGCGCAGCGGTCAAGGTTGCAGCGGAACCTTCGCTGGAGCCTTCACTGGATACCGGGATGCACAAGGTTTCCATCATCTGCCGTCTTTCCAAGTTCGACGAGTTGAAGAAAGCCCTGAATGAGCTCGGTGTCACCGGCATGACCATGACGCAGGTGATGGGCTGCGGCATTCAGAAGGGCTCTACCGAACGCTACCGCGGCGCGATTGTAGATTCAACGCTTCTGCCGAAGGTGAAGGTCGAGGTCATTATCTCCAAGATTTCCGTGGAAAAGGTGATCGAAGCGGCGAAGAAAGCTCTGTATACCGGACACATCGGAGACGGCAAGATCTTCGTCTACAATGTGGCCAAGGTTGTCAAGGTCCGGACCGGCGAGGAAGATTTCGCGGCGCTTCAGGACGTAGAGTAATTTTATTTTCGGAATCTTACCGGATGGTGACCGGAATGTTTCCGGTATCCCCGGTATCTTTCATAAAAGGCAGTCATGCAACCTTCCTCCGCATGACTGCCTTTGCTTTGTGTCCGGGAACCGAAACGCTATGAATTTTCCCCTGCAAAAAGTTCTTTACAGATAAAAGAGGACGGGTGTATCCTAGCAAAGTATTTTTTATTTGTCCGGCATCCGGCAGGACAGACGGCTTGCCTGTCTGCGGCGGGAGCGATCCGGAACAGGAACAGATATGGATGACATATGCGGGTGACAAGGGCGTCAACTGAAACGGAGGAGTTCGTTTTAGGGGTCTTTGCCACCTTTTTTGTGGAAACTGTTCGGAATGGTGGGAAATTGGGACATTTTGGAAAACATATATAAAAGAAAGCAGAGAGGAGAGAATATGATCAAATATGTATTTGTCAGCGGAGGCGTTGTTTCCGGACTGGGAAAGGGAATTACAGCAGCTTCCCTCGGAAGACTTCTGAAGGCACGCGGATATCATGTCACGATGCAGAAGTTTGACCCGTACCTGAACGTGGATCCGGGCACGATGAACCCGATTCAGCACGGCGAGGTGTTTGTTACGGATGACGGCACGGAAACGGACCTGGATCTCGGACATTATGAGCGCTTCATTGATGAGAGCCTGAATCACAACTCCAATGTCACCTCCGGAAAGGTGTACTGGTCTGTCATCAACAAGGAACGTCACGGAGATTACGGCGGAGGCACGGTTCAGGTGATTCCGCACATCACGAATGAAATCAAATCCAGATTTTATACAGAAGAGACGAAGGCGCCCGCAGCAGAAAAGGAAGCTTCTGCGGAAGGGAAAAATGCCGTCATCCGTCCGGAGGACGTGACGGTCGCCATCATCGAGGTCGGCGGAACGGTCGGCGACATTGAGTCGCAGGCCTTCTTCGAGGCCATCCGCCAGTTCCAGCAGGAGCAGGGTGCCTATAATACCTGTATGATTCATGTGACGCTGGTTCCTTACCTGTACGGCTCCGCGGAAATGAAAACCAAGCCCACCCAGATGAGCGTCAAGGCGCTGCAGCAGATGGGAATCCGCGCCGATGTCATTGTCTGCCGCTCCGAGATGGAGATGCCGCAGTATCTGAAGGATAAAATTGCGCTGTTCTGCAACGTGCCCGGAAGCCACGTGCTCCAGAACCTGAACGCCAGCAGCATCTACGAGGTTCCGCTGATGATGGAGGATGAGCATCTGGCCCAGGCGGTCTGCGACTGCCTGAATCTTCCCTGCCCGGAGCCGGATCTTACGGAGTGGACCGAAATGGTAGAGCGTCTGAAGCACCCGGATAAGAAGGTAGAGATTGCTCTTGTTGGGAAGTACACGCAGCTTCACGACGCATATCTTTCCGTTGTGGAGGCGCTTCACCACGGCGGAATTGAGAACCGCACGGAGGTTTCGATCCGCTGGGTGGATTCGGAAGAGCTGGAGAAGGAAGGGTGCGGGAAGATGCTCGCCGGAATCGACGGCATGATCATTCCGGGAGGCTTCGGAAACCGCGGAACAGAGGGGATGATTCTCGCGGCACAGTATGCGCGAGAGAACCGGATCCCGTACCTCGGAATCTGTCTTGGCATGCAGATGGCCATGATCGAGTTCGCAAGAGACGTGATCGGCTATGCAGACGCGAACAGCTCCGAGCTTGCCCCGGATACGGCACACCCGGTGATTGACCTGATGCCCGAGCAGAAAAATGTCACGGACCTCGGCGGAACGATGCGTCTCGGCGCGTATCCCTGCATCCTCAAGAAGGACAGCAAGGCGTACCAGCTCTATGGCACTGAGCAGATTTTCGAGCGCCACCGCCACAGATATGAGGTCAATAACGAATACCGCGACATTTTTGAGGCAAACGGCATGGAGCTCTCCGGCATCAGCCCGGACGGCCGCATTGTGGAGATGATTGAACTGAAGGACCACCCGTACTACGTGGCAACGCAGGCGCATCCGGAGTTCAAATCCCGCCCGAACCATGCACATCCCCTGTTCGCCGGACTGGTGAAGGCCGCAGGAGAGTACGCCGGGAACAGACAGTAGCAGAAGGCTCAGGGAAAGGGGATCATGGTTATGCAGACCTATGAGGAAGTATTGGATTTCATTGAAGAAGAAAATGTGAAATTCATCCGGCTTGCGTTTTTTGATGTGTTCGGAGAACAGAAGAACATTGCCATTATGCCGCAGGAGCTGCGGCGGGCATTTACGGAAGGAATTTCCTTCGACGGCTCGGCCATTGCGGGCTTTGGAGAGGATCTGCGTTCTGACCTGTTCCTTCGTCCGGATCCGACGACGGTTTCCATTGTTCCCTGGAGGCCGATGGACGGCGGTGTGTGCCGGATGTTCTGCGACATTTACAAGCCGGATGGAACACCGTATGAGAAGGACACACGTTATCTTCTGAAGCAGGCGGTGAAGGCGGCAAAGGACAAGGGCATCCGCGTCAATATCGGCCCGGAGCTTGAATTCTACGCTTTTTCGAAGAATGAGAAGGGCGAGACCACGGAGATACCGATTGATCAGGCGGGCTACATGTCGGTCGGCCCAGATGACCGCGGCGAGAATCTGCGCCGCGATATCTGCTTTGCCCTCCTTGATATGGGAATTACGCCGGAGGCGTCGCACCACGAGCAGGGACCGGGACAGAACGAGATCGACTTTCATTACGGAGCGCCGCTTACGACGGCGGACAACACGACGACGGTCAAGTGGGCAGTGAGAAACCTTGCGGAAACCACAGGAATGAGCGCGGACTTTTCGCCAAAGCCGCTCCGTGATCAGCCCGGCAATGGTATGCACTTCAACATTTCCGTGGAGCCCGTTGACGCGCAGGATAAAACGGACTATTCCTCCATGTTCATGGCGGGCATTCTGAAGCATATCCGGGAGATCACGCTGTTCCTGAATCCGACGACGAAGTCCTATGAGCGCCTTGGCCAGATGGAGGCACCGTATTACGTCAGCTGGTCGGAGCAGAACCGCTCGCAGCTGATCCGCATCCCGGCAACCAATTCGGACCGCAAGCGCTTCGAGCTCCGTTCCCCGGATCCGATGGCCAATCCGTATCTTTCCTTTGCCATGGTAATTTATGCCGGGCTTGACGGCATCGGGAATGCGCTTCGTCCGGATCTTCCGATGAATGTCAACCTGTACAAGGCGGATGCGGATCTGATCCGGAAGCTGGAAAAGCTTCCGCGCCACATTGATGAGGCGGCTTCCTGCGCGAGAGGGAGCGAGCTGGTGCAGCGGTATGTGCCGGCTTCTATTCTGAATGCTTACTGCGAGAGAGCCGGAATCTGAGATTAGCAAGGAAGGACGGAAACAGTTATGGCTGCGGTCAGTAAGAGAAGCCGTGTACTGGTTGTTACATCCGGCCAGGACACGTATGCGGTCATTCGCAAGATCATCGAGGGAACCTGTGAACAGGTTCTGTATGCATCTTCGGTCACGGAAGCAAGACGCGTTCTATCCGATGGCGCCATCGGCCTGGTGATCATCAATACACCGCTTCCCGATGAATTCGGTCTGGAGTCAGCCCGCGATTTTGCGGACGGAAGAGACATTGCTGTACTCCTTCTCGTGAAAGCGGATCTTTACCATCAGGTGGCGTATAAGGTGCGCGGAAGCGGAATTTTTGTTTTGTCGAGGCCGCTCAAGGGACAGCTCCTTCTGGAGGCGGTTGGCGTCATGGATTCTATGCGGCAGAAGATTTTCATGCTGAATGAGCAGAATCAGAAGCTGAGAAGACGCCTGGACGAAATGGGAATCATCACCAGGGCCAAGTGCCTGATGATTGAGAAAAAACAGATGACAGAGGAAGAGGCTCACCGCTATCTGGAGCAGGAGGCGATGAATCATTCCTTGACCAAAAAGGAAATTGCGCAGAATATCATCCGGGATCTGGAAGAGTGAAAGCTCCTCCGGCCCCCGGATTTTTTATAGGATGCCAGAGAGCAGATTATCCGAGGATCAGCGGCAGAAGCTCCTCCGGGCGGGAAATGATGGCTTTCGCGTGATGCTCTTCGAGGAAGGAGCGGCCGCGGAAGCCCCAGTCTACGCTGATGCAGTCGAGACCGGAATTGACCGCGGTCTGCATGTCGATTTCGGAGTCGCCGATGTAGACGGCATCCTTCTTATTGTCTGTGCCGAGGTCGCGGAGCGCCTTCCTCGTCATGTCCGGGGCGGGCTTTCTGCGGACGCCGTCCATCTCACCGATGGAGAGATCGAACATTCCGGTGAACAGGTCATCAACAAGCTTCTGGACGGCAATGTCCGGCTTGTTGGAGACGACGGCGGTCTTTATCCCGGATGCGCGGAGCTTCCTCAGAACGTCGAGAATTCCATCGTAGGGACCCGTTTTGATGTCGCAGTGGGCAGCGTAATAGGGCGTATAGATTTCCTGAATTTTTTTTACCTCTTTCACATCTACGGTTGGTGTGATGGCGTCGCGATCCGTTCCGACCTGCTCAAGCTCCGTCATCGCGGCTCCGGCTTCTCTTGCAAGAGCGCGGATGACGGCGACGGTGACGCCGCTCCCGAAGAACTGGCGGACGTCATCCTCTGTGTAATCGTGACGGTGCCCTGCGGCGGCAAGGGCATAGTTCATGGAATCCGTCAGGTCTCCCAAGGTGTTGAGCACAGTTCCATCCATATCAAAAACAGCGGTTGTATAGTTCATGGCAGTCCCTTCTATCTTTAATGTTTTGTCCTTTAATGTTTTGTCCGGCAGTACAAATTTACACGCAAACAAGAGTATAATTCGAAAAGGCAGTCCGGTCCATACCAAAGGCACCGGAATGATAGAAGGAGGACAGACAATGAAATTTTCTGAAATGCCCTATGAAAGAGTGAATTTTGACGAGGTGAAGGCCTCGTTCCAGCGGCTGGAAGAAGAGCTGGATAAGGCATCGTCCGGTGAGGAGCAGATGGCAGTTCACCGGAAATACTATGAGCTGACCGGCCATGTGCTGACGCAGATGACTTTGGCGGAGATCCGGCATGACATCGACACGACGGATGATTTTTACAGCGAGGAGCAGGATTTCTACGATCAGAACGGTCCGGTGTTCCGGAATCTGTGCGTGTCGTATCAGAAGAAGCTCTACCAGTCCCCATACCGTGCCTATCTGGAAAAGACAATCGGAAAGGTCGCATTCAAGAACATCGAACTCGGTATGAAATCGGTGGACGACCGGATCCTTCCGCTTATGCAGGAGGAGAATGCGATTCAGACGGAATACAACAAGCTTCTTGCCACGGCAAAGATTGACTGGAGAGGAAAGACGCTGAATCTGTCCCTGATGAACCCATACCTTCATTCGCAGGACCGGAGCACCCGCGCAGAGGCATGGACAAAGTACACGGCCTTCTTTGAGGAAAATCAGGAGCAGCTCGATGATCTCTATGACCGCCTGGTGAAGAATCGGACGAAGCAGGGCGAGGAGATGGGATACAAGAACTATCTGCCGCTCGGGGATGCCAGAATGATGCGCAATTGCTATGATCGGAATGACATGGCAGAATTCCGCAGGCAGGTAAAAAAGGACTTTGTTCCGTTTGCCGAGAAGCTTCATGAGAGAAGAAGGAAACGTCTTGGCATCGATCATCTGCTCTATATTGATGAGGGCGTTTATTTCCCACAGGGGAATCCCGCGCCGGTCGGAACTCCGCAGGAAATTCTGGCGGCGGGCCGGAAAATGTACCATGAGCTCTCGAAGGAGACGGGAGAGTTCATGGATTTCATGTGCGAGAACGAGCTCTTTGACGTGCTGGGTCGCAAGACGAAGAAAACCGGCGGCTATATGACGTATCTTCCGGATTTCGGAGCACCGTTTATCTTCGCAAACTTCAACGGAACCAGCGGGGACGCGGATGTCATCACACACGAGTGCGGCCACGCGTTCCAGTGGTATCTGGTCAAGGACGACCCCATCCGGGAGCACTGGGATATTACGATGGAGACGGCGGAGACGCACTCCATGTCGATGGAGTTCTTCACAGAGCCGTGGATGAATCTTCTGTTCGGCCAAAGGGCGAAGGATTATGTGGACATGCATTTCGAGGATTCCATGGCTTTTATCCCCTACGGAACCATGGTGGATGAGTTTCAGGAGATTGCCTATCGGAATCCGGAGCTCACACCGGCACAGCGAAATGGTGTGTGGAGAGATCTGGAGCGGCAGTATAAGCCACATCTGGACTACACCGGCAATGCCTATTACGAGGCGGGAGGCTTCTGGCAGAAGCAGCATCACATTTATGACTGCCCGCTGTACTATATTGACTACTGCATCGCGCAGACCAATGCCCTGCAGTATAAGGTCTGGATGGACCGCGATTTTCATGGCGCATGGAACAGCTATTTGAAGCTATGCCGCCTGTCCGCCGCGGATTTCTTCGACGGACTGGTTAAAGAGGCGGGGCTCGATAATCCGTTTGAGGACGGGTGCCTTGCCCATGTTGTGAAAAAGCTGGAAGAGAAAATCTGAGCGTGATATTGATCGGTCACGTTCGAACTGCAGCATCGGTGCTGATGCACCGGTTTTGCCTCAGCGAGGCATAAATATGCGGAATATCGCCCGTGCACAACAGAAAACGTGTGGAAATCCGATTCCGGATTCGATATACTGAAGTTTGATGAATAAAACTGACAGGATCACTGCGCGAAACACCGCTTTTCCGGCACCGGAGTAATAACGGCTTTGCCTTTCCGGAAGCTTTGTTTTCTTATGGATGACGGAGCGGATGTGTGCAGAGATCTCAAGAAGAATAAGGAGGTTTTCTTATGAAAC
>CALEFO010000099.1 GCA_937877165.1 uncultured Lachnospiraceae bacterium
GTCAGAAGGACGGGATGCGATTTCTGGGAGTGCAGCGGAAGTTCTTGGCGAAGATACGCTTCAAAAGGCGCGAAAAGTCCATCTGTCTGAGCCCGCAGGAAAGCCGGGCCCCGCTTGCGGGTGAAGCTTTCCTGCATGTATGGGCGAGTTTGGACTTTTCGTGCCTGTTCTGCAGAAGCGTTCGAGCCTTAGAACTTCCCTGCACGGACAATATGAGCATCCCGCCTCTGACTTTCCGATGGCGTGGGAAATCAGGAACATCGTTCAGCCCTCATTTCGAATTTCCTTCGGAAATCTTCGGTGCAAATATCAATTTATGCTCCGAGGATTCTGCGGGCCATGTCTGCGTCGCAGAGCACATGAGAGATCCTCGCGGTTTCAATCTGGTACAGCGCGTTGGCGGCAAGATGCTCAGCGGCCTGTTCGAGGTCGCGGACGCCGGGGCGATCCTGATAGCGGGAGACAATGGCCTGAACGGCCTCGGATGTGACCGACAGCTCCGCAGAGTTCATGCCCATGCGCCGGAGGACCTTTGGAAGAGAGAAATCCGTGAAAATCGTTGCCTTCTCTTCGGGGGTATAGTCCGGAATATCGATGACGGCAAAACGTGTGAGAAGCGGATCCGAAATCCGGCTCTTGTCGTTGGCCGTGGCGATGGGGTAGACACCGCCGGTCGGAATGACGCACTCAATATAGTTGTCGGTATAACCGAGGTTATCCAGCAGAGTTAACAGCGCATCTGCGGGATTTCCGGAGGAAGAAGCACTCTCTGCCTTGTCCAGCTCGTTGATGATGAAAACGAGATTGGAGGAACCCGCCTGAGAGAAAGCCTCCATAATCCGGCCCGGTTTCGCGTTGGAATAGACACGCGGGCTTCCGGTCAGCGCCTCGGAATCATGGATGGCACTCATATCCAGTGCGGTCCACGGAAGCCTCAGAATTCTGGCTACCGCATAAGCAATCTGAGATTTTCCGGTTCCGGCAGGACCGACGAGAAGAAGACCGTAGGCAGGAAGCGTATGAGTCCGGTTAATCTGAATGATTGTTTCAATGACGCGCTGCTTGACCGCTTCCATGCCATAGAGCTCTTCGTCAAGAATCCGGCGGGCCTCTACGGGATCAATGGATTCGAAGTAGCTTCCCTTCCACTGAATGTTCAGCATCAGAGACAGCGCACGTTGTGCATGGCGCTTTTCCTCCGGGCTGATGGTATCGGTTTTGACAAGAGCGATGTTGCGGTGAGCCCAGCTCAGAATATCCGGCGGGAGGGTATCTCCGGCACAACGGAGAAAATCAATCATGCTGGCCATATCGGTGAGAAGCATGTGATCGTCCCGATCCAGCTCCTCTTCAGGGCGGTCCTCTGGGATCCCGCCTGCCAGAAGCCTTCGGATGAGAAGCTGCAGAAAGCTGTCATTGGCACTCTGCAGGGTGTCATTTCCGTTGGGATCCTTGGCGTGAATCTTATAGACGGCGTAGCCGTCTCCGCAGGGCTGGCCGGAGAGTGTGACATAAATATGATTCTCTCCGAGCCAGGAAAGAAGCTTTACGAAACGCTTGTCAAGCTTCTGGATGGGAACAATGTGCAAGGTATCGGAGCGGCATTCAAAGGCAGTCTGACGCTCCGGATTGGTAAAGTCGCCGTCCTGATGGTGACGAAGAACATGATCGGAATCTGCGAGAATCAAAATCGGATGTTCCAGGGATGCTGTGTGGCAGGAAGAGAGAATCAGCTCATAGGACGGCGGCGGTGTGACATTTTTGCCAGACTCCTCTTGAGAAGCAGCTGCGATGGCGTTGCCGAGAGCACTTTGAGCATTGGTATCCACTGCGTCGCGGGGAATATTCTGAGCGGAAGAGTCCGTGCCCGGAGCAAGTACTGCGGAGAGCAGGGCAAACGGACCCTTGCTGTCTGCGGATGCAGCCGAAGAAGAGCCGGATTCTGTGTCTGTCTGCCGACGCTTTCCTGTGGGCGCTTTGAGAGGCTCAATGACACCGATGCTACGGTAGGTGTCCAGAATGGAATCCAGCTCGGCATCGCTGAGTGTTCCGCCGACATCCGAGGAGACCGCGCTCCAGAAGGAAAGGATGTCATCCTTGCCCTTTTCATCCAGTAAATGTGAAAACTGCAGGCCGTTGGCCCGCAGTACATCCTCAAAATTTGTCATAAGATGCTCCTTGTGGAGTCATGTCTCTCCTGTTTCTGTCCACGTCACTTTGTCTTAACCGGGCTGGAATGCTGCCGTAAACTGCCTATTTCAAAAGATCCATGCCGACATCGTAAGAATTTCCATTTACCGCATCCATGAGCCAGCCAGCCATGGTAATGCCGCCGTGTGCAGGAACATAGAAGTAGGGCTGGCGGACTGCCGTATGAATCGTTCCCATCTGCGCCTTGGTGAACAGCGGGTTTACCCAGTTGTTGATGAAGAACGAGAAGGAAGGATCCAGTTCGCGAAGCCAGTGCACCATATTCTTCAGCTGGCGGTAATACGCGCCGCGGACACCGGCATTGGTCTTGTAGACCCTGTTGGTCATGTCATTGTAAAACGTAGAGAGCAAATAGTCGTGTGTGGAGCTCGCATAGAGGAGGCGGAAACGTCCCGGATGCGTTGTCAGCAGCGCATGATACCAGTCATAGGTGATGTTCGGTGTTTCCAAAGGCTCCCAGACCGAAGAATCCGCCCCCCAGAAGTCGCGCGCAATGGACCGCCAGTCACGGCACAAAAGCTGCGCGCTGTCGGAGAACAGCGTGATGTCTGAAACCTCCGGATACCAGCGGTCTGCAATTTTCCCGGAAACAGCCGGGACGGCAAACGCGCCGGCGGAATCTCCGGCGACGAGAAGCTTTTCGGGGTCTGGGAAGAATGTCTTGCAGACAGTCAGAGCGGCATCCACATTGGCGGCTCCGTGGCAGTGCAGAATCTGAGGATTTCCTTCCTCATCCGTATAAGGGACCTTGCGGTTTCCGACATGAAAATCGCCGGTTGTATAGGGAATGATGAGAAAATTCCAGTCACGGAACGGATTATGTGCGGATTCCGTATCGGTGATGCCGATATTGATATTCATAATCTGCGTAAAAGGACGCAGATTGTTCCAGTAAAAATTCGGTTCGCCTGCGGCTACTCTGGCTCCAGTGACCGGCCTTGCAGCCGTGAAATCGTTCCAGGCAACACCGCCGCCGGAAAGGAAGATGACAAGATTGGGGACGGTTCCTCTTTTCAAATAAGCATGAAATTCGGATCCGTCGCCGGAAATGGCATCCGGAAGCGGAATCTGATACCAGATGCCGGGCGCTGCCTCGCCGGTAAGAACCGGGGCTTCCTGTCGGTGTTCAATGAAGGTTCCGATGGAATTCTCAACAAAGCTTCCGGCATTGGAGACAAGCTTTTCTGCAGCTTCTTTATTCCGCTCGAGAACCTCCCTGTTGCGTTCGCGGAGTCTCTCCGCGGTTTCTATGCCGCGGACATGCCGTTTTTCCTGAGCTTCCTTATTGCGCTCGCGAAGCCTTTCGGCAAGCTCCTTGTTATGTGCATGAAGCTTTTCGAGGGGATCGGTGTGATTTCTGGGTTCTTCGGACATCGCAGTCTCCCTTTTTTATAAAGCTTGAAAAAGCTTTACGACGGATTTTTACAAGCTGAACCATTTCCCTGCTGCACTTTTCAGATCCTTCAGACGGAAAATAACCACGGCGGCACCCAGGACCAGCAGGAGAAACATGCTGATGACGGCCGGGGCCGGAAAAGGATTGATCCTAAGGTGCAGCGCAATCATCTGGAGGAAGGAAAGAAGAATATTCCAGACCAGATACATGATGTAGGTTTCCAGTGGAAGCTTCGTGGTTTTGCCAATGATGACTGTTGCCACTGCCATAGCGATGAATAGCACCGGGATCACCCAGGCAACAGACCAGCCGAGCATTCCAGTCTTCCAATCGAGAAAGACTGTGATCAGCATCAGAAGGTAGAGCTGAACGACAATCATCTTCATAATGTTGTTGCGAAACCACATGGCGATCCAAAGATCCGCCCAGGAGATGACAGCGGTCAGTCCAATGATGGTGATCCAGGGCTGCGGGCCGGCAAAATACCGGACAAGCCCCATGCTGAGTTCCAGAAGAACCAGAATGAAGGTGCAGATCCGGAAAAAGGACAGGGTGCTGACCTTGGGCTTTGCCAGAACCGGAAAAGGATTTTCCTCCGGTGTGCCCTGAAGCTGTCCCTGACAAAGGGGGCAGCAGGCCTTGTGGCCGCGGATCGTTATTTTACATTTCGGACAGTATTGCATGAATTTCTCTCTCTGTTCTCCCGCTCTTCCCGGATCGCGGGCAGCGGGAATCATGACGGGTATCAGGATTCAGGCTTCGTCGTAGTCATTGGTGGCAAGCTCTACCTCAAGCCCCATGGCAGTCAGCCGCCGGTAGAAACGGAGCATGACATCGTGGTTGACAAAACCGGCGACGGATCCGATGCACAGCTTGTCCCCATAGGTCGCAATGGTCACCTGCGTGGAGGGAGCCGTCATGAAGGCGGCAAAATGATCAATGTAGCCCTCGATTTCCGGAGCCATGC
>CALEFO010000100.1 GCA_937877165.1 uncultured Lachnospiraceae bacterium
CGCTGGCGCGCCATGTGGCTTCGAAAAAGGATGGACCCATGCGAGTAAACTCGCAGGGGCCATCCTTTCATTTCTTCCACGCGGTGCCATTCGCATTCCGCTTCGCTTCATGCTCATGCGGCGCTGGCGCGCCATAAATCCGTTCGCCTCATTGCGCTTCTGAGAGCAAGCTCTCACGCGCATGAGGCTCCGGATTTGCACCGCTTGTAGTTACATCAAGTTGTACATTGTGAACATCGGCAGGTAGATAGAGATAACGATGAAACCAGCGAAGACAGCGAGCAGGACCAGCATGGTGGGTTCGAGCTTGGCGAGGGCATCTTTGGTGGCGGTATCGGCTTCGTTGGTGTAGAAGTCACCGATGACCTTCAGCGAGGAGTCGAGTTCACCGGTTTCCTCACCCATCGCGCACATTTCCTGAAGTGTGCGTGGATAATCCTTGCAGTCGCGGATACATTCGCCGAGCGGATGTCCTTCCTCAATACGGGCGATCATGGATTCTGTTTCCTTGCGGAGGACGGAATTGTTCAGCGTTTTCGCCGTGATGGAGATCGCGCGGTCCACGTTCAGGCCGGAGGAGAGGAGCATGCTCATCGTATTGGCGAACTCCGCCGCGCCGCTCATGCGGTGAATTTTGCCGAGGACCGGCATGCCGAGCTGCATTCTGCCCTGCGTCATGATCCCTTTGTCCGTCTTAACGTACATTTTCCAGGCAAGGACTGCGGCCAGAATCACGATCACCATGAAGATCCAGTATTTCGAGAAGAATTCGGATGCCCCGATCAACATTTTCGTCATGACCGGCAAATCGCCGCCGAGCTCTGCGAAGGTCTGCGTCAGCGTCGGAATGACGACCACCATGACCACGATCAGAACGACAATGGCCACGCACACAACGAATATCGGATAGGACAGCGCCGACTTGATTTTCGACTGCGTCTTATACTGCTTCTCGTAGTACTGCGCCATTTCAGAGAAGGCCCGCTCGATGTTACCGGACTCCTCACCGGCACGAAGGGTCTCGATCAGAGTCGCCGGAAGCTGCGGCCCGTTCCGTTTGATGCTGTTCGCAAGTCCCGCACCGCCCGCGACATCCTCTGCCGTCTGCAGGAAAATTTTCCGAAGAAGCTTGTCCTCTGTCTGTCCGCCGATCATCTCCAGGCACCGCGCAATCGGCACACCGGCACGAAGCGTAATGGCAATCTGGCTGCAGAGGATGGACAGATTTTTCAGATTGATCTTGTTGCCGCCGATTTCCATGTTCCAGAAGGAATCGCTTTTCTCCCTGACCTGATTGAGAGAGAGAATGACCGGTGCCGTCGCCCGGATCTGGTCCGCCGCCGCATACTGATCCGCTGCCTGAACCACGCCGCTGATCTGCATGCCCTCCTTCGTCATTGCCTTGTACTTAAAAGTTGCCATCGTAATTATCCCTTACCGCTTTAGAATTTCCGTTTCTTCTGAAAGCATACTCCAAATGGCCGGCCGCTTTCCGCCTCAGAATTTCAATTTCTTCTGAATGTAATCCTGATCGTGGGCAGCCTCGATCGCTGTCCGGATCTCGATCAATCCGCTCATGACCATATTGATCAGGCAGTTGTCCATCGTAATCGAGCCCATTTCCGCGCCGGTCAGCATACTGGACGCCATCTGCGGAGTCCTCCCCTCACGGATGAGGTTGCGCAGGGCATTCGTGACGATCATGCACTCGCAGGCAGCAACGCGCCCGCCTCCCACGCGCTCGAGGAGCTGCTGGGACAGGACCGCCTGGAGCGTTGTGGACAGCTGCATCCGGATCTGTGGCTGCTTCTCCGCAGGGAACGTGCCGACAATGCGGTCCACGCTTTCCACCGCCGAGTTGGTATGAAGCGTTGCAAAAACAAGATGTCCCGTCTCCGCCGCTGTCATTGCCGTGTCAATCGTCTCTGCGTCACGCATCTCGCCGATCAGAATAATGTCCGGGTCCTCACGAAGAGATGCCCGCAGGCCGTCCGCGTAGGATTCGGTGTCCGTTCCGATCTCACGCTGGTTGATGATGCACTGGTCCGGCTCGTACACGTACTCGATCGGATCCTCCAGCGTGATGATGTGTTCGCTTCGCGTATGATTGATCTGATTCAGAATCGCCGCAAGCGTTGTCGATTTACCGGATCCGGTCTCGCCGGTCACCAGAATGATGCCTCGCTGGTAGCTGGGAAAACTGGAAACGGCTGCCGGAAGTCCCAGCATGTTCAGGTCCGGAATTCGGTTGCTCAGGATACGCAGTGCTCCACTGACATGGCCCTGCTGCCGGAACAGATTCACACGGACACGCTCACCTGCAAGCGTCCGCGCGAAATCCAGCTCCCCGATCCTCGCAATATGATCATACGTGTCGCCCGCCAGCTCTCTTGCCAGAGCCTCACAATCCGCATCCGTCAGAATCTCCGGATAGAGATTCGTCAGTTTCCCGTCTACACGGATCTTCGGCGGAAGCCCGCAGATCAAATGAATATCCGACGCTCTCTTCTGCGCCGCCGCTGCTACCAGTTCTTCAATATGCATAATATTCCTTTCGAGTGCACGAGGAGAATTTCGCGAAGGCGAATTCTCCGATGTGCCGAGCAGAACTCCGTTCTGCTCGAGCGATGTCTGACCGCTATCAAGCGGTCAGACTCGCGTTAATCAGTAACCAATATCGTCCGTTCCACTTCTTCCACGGTCGTAATGCCTTCCGATACCAGCTTCTCCGCATTCTGCAGCATCGTCACATATCCACTGGTCCTCGCTGCGGTCTCGCGGAAGGTCTGCTTGTCCGCGTTGGAGGTGATGTCGCGGCGCAGCTCATCGTTCATCAGCAGGATCTCGAACGCGCCGATTCGTCCGCGGTAGCCCGTGTGGAAGCACTGATCACACCCCTTGCCGTGATAGAACTTCTGACCCGGCTTCATCTTCATCGGGCTGATCTCCAGAATCTTCTGATCCGGCGTATACTCCGTCCGGCAGTTCGGGCAGACCCTTCGCAGAAGCCGCTGCGAAATGATGCCGCGAAGGCCCGCAGAAATCAGATACGGCTCCACGCCCATGTCCTTCAGGCGGTCGATGGCCGTCACCGCATCCTCGGTATGAATGGTTGTGATAACAAGGTGTCCGGTGATCGCCGCGCGCATGGCAATCTGTGCGGTCTCACCGTCACGGATTTCTCCGACGCAGATGATGTCCGGATCCTGACGCAGGATGGCGCGAAGGCCGCTTGCAAAGGTCAGGCCTACCTTCTCATTGATCTGAACCTGCGTTGCCCCGGGAATGTTGTACTCGACCGGGTCCTCCAGCGTCACAAGGTTCGTGCTCTCATTCAGCATCTCACGGATCAGCGTGAACATCGTCGAGGTTTTACCGGAACCGGTGGGACCTACGATCATGATGACGCCGCTCGTATTCGCGAGAATCCGGTCTACCTTGCGGTTATCCTCGTCGAATACCATGCCGATTCCCTTTCGGGTCAGCATTTTCTCATCCTTGCCGAGGATACGGATTACGATTTTCTCTCCGAAAATTGTCGGTAGCGTATTGACACGCATGTCCACGTCGCGTCCCTTGATCTTCATGTTGATACGGCCATCCTGCGGGACGCGGCGCTCCACGATGTTCATGTGGGACATGACCTTGATGCGCGAAACCACGGAATCCTTCAGATCCATCGGAATCGTCAGAATCTTATGCAGACGTCCGTCGATACGCATCCGGATCTGCATGTCGCCCTCCGTCGGCTCGATGTGAATATCCGAGCAGTTCTCCACCATCGCACGCTCAATGATTGAGTTCACGAGACGGATGGTCGGTCCCTCCTCCGCTGTGTCCTGCTCGCTCTCCACCACGGCATCCTCGCGGATGCCCGCCTCGGCGCGCATGGCCGCCATGGCCTCGGCCGCATTCACATTTTCATACAGAATGCTGATCGCGTGCTTCACCGCCGCGCCGCTGGCAATCATCGGAACGATATTCTTCCGGCTCGTATTCCGCGCGCGCTCAATCGCCATGAAGTTCAAAGGATCCGCCATCGCGATGAACAGGTTGTCGCGGACGACCTGAATCGGCACGATCTCGTATTCCTGCGCCAGCGCCTTCGGAATATAGCGCGACATGGACGGGTCGATCGTTGTTTTCGTCAGATCGATAAAATCAATACCCAGCTGGTTGCGCAGTGCATCGATCAGCTCGCGCTCCGTGATATAGCCATATTCAATCAGCACCGTTCCCAGACGCTCGTGGGTCTGCTTCTGCTGCGCCAGCGCCTGCGACAGCTGCTCCTGCGTCAGCAGGCCATCCGAAATCAGAATGTCGCCCAATCGTTTGCTTTTCATGCCTTTATTCTCCCTGTCTGCCTATGTATGTACATTCCCATTTGCTTTCGGACTCCTGATTTTTCTCAATCAGGCATTCATGCACCTTCGTCCGCCGATCGTAGTTGATTCCAACCAGTAAAATATTTCCTGTGTAGCCCTCAAGTGCCTCCGGATAATGGCGGTCTTTTATCTGCTGCAGCGCCGTTCTGGCATCCTTATTCCATTTCAGTTCCACAACCATCGCGGGATAATCTCTGCTGTATTCCGGCTTTGGAATGAACACATAATCCGCAAAGCCCCGCCCCGTTGGCAATTCACGAACAGGCTTAAAGTAATATTGCATTGCGCTCAGATACGCAATGGAGAGCACGCTGCTGAGTGAATTCTCATTGTTATACCGAATGGCTGAAGCATACTCATTATGAATCTTCTCTATCTGTCTGGCGACTGCCCTTCCATCCATATCAAGGGTAGCCTCCAGAAGCCGTTCCGATTCCTTCTGGAATTTAATCAGCTCATCCCACTTCTTTCTCCGCGTCGCCCGGATCAGCTCCTGCCGGATCTCTTCGTTCGGAACAAACGCCATCCCTGACATCTGGTCATAGGCAAGATACCCCAGATGAATCAGATATGTAAGTACGTCATCCTTGTTCGCAAAATTCGTCGCATCATTCTGAAAAGAAGTCACATCGACCGGAACACGGTCTCCCGAAAGCATTTCTATGATGGCTTCCTTCAGTCCGTCGAAATCCATATTTATCAGCGGAACAATCGCCTCATAGGAGGCCGTTCCTGACCAGTAGCTCTGGAAATTTCCCTCCAGCATCAGATTCACAACGGCATTCGGATTATATACATGCTCCTTCCCGAGCTGATATCCGTCATACCAATTCCGAACCGCCTCAAAGCTCCTGCCGTACTTTTGGCACAGAGCTCTCACTTCCTCTCCCGTAAATCCCACATAGGGTGCAAGCGGTCCGGCCCCCAGCATGGAATATTCCTTAAAATTATTTAATGCGGACTGCGTTTTCTCTTTCTTGATCGGCAGAATTCCGGTCAAATAGGCAAGCTGAAGATATTTCGTCGGCTCGGTTCCCTTAAACAGCCCCCGGAGAAAATTGATATACTCCTCCTGTGCTTTCGCATTGGCAGCCTCATCACGAATAAGAACATCCCATTCATCAATGATCACAATAAACTTTTTCCCTGTCACCGCATGCAGAAAAGAAAGAGCTT
>CALEFO010000101.1 GCA_937877165.1 uncultured Lachnospiraceae bacterium
CGAGCTTTCGCCGTCCCATTTTCTGCAGGCTCCCGGTGAGGCCTCGTGCGGAAACACCCGTAAAGTTCCGGATCTCCGCCAGCGATGCCGTGCCGCCTGCGAGTTTCAGATACAGGAGAATCTGCACATCCCTCTCCTCCAGATCATACCCCTTCATCAGGCGTTCCAGCGTATTCTCCAGCAGGCGGTCCTCGTAGAAATTCAGGGCAAACGGGTTGCCCTCCATCTTCGGATCAAACCTTGCATCAATGCGATCCTGCCCCAGCTTTCTGTCCGGAGCTACGGGATTCACACCGCCATCCTTTGCAAAATTCAGAAGGAACGAATAAATCACCGGGCTCCGCAGCAGATATCCGCCTTCCTTGTAGATATCCTTATAAAAGCCCCGGTAATATTCAATGACATTCAGCTTCATCCGAACCGTACGGCTGATGCTGGCACCGCCCTGCGCAACCAGAGAGCCCTCTGTTTTCACATAGTAGTAAACAGGGACCTTCAGCGCATAGATGTGATCCGTGTGGAGTACATACTCCATGTTGAAAATAAAGTCTTCCGCCCAGTCCAGCTTCGCATCCATGCGGAGCTGATGCTCTTCAATGATGCTGCGCCGGAAAAACTTGTTCCACAAGACGCCATAATAAAAATCCGCGGGGTTGCGCATCATTTCATCCGCATACTCCTCACGGGTCAGAAGTTTCTCCTCTTCGATATCTCCCTTCTGCGACATCTTCTCCCCAATGACACGGTAGAAATCCGCAATCACCATGTCACAGGACGGGTTGTCCTCCATCGCCCGCACAAAAAGTCTCGTCGCGTCCGGCGAAATCCAGTCATCCGCATCCAGAAACTGAATATACTTTCCCCTCGCCCGGTCCAAAGCCTGGTTTCTCGTATCCGATACCCCGGAATTCGGCTTGTGCACAGCAATGACCCGCGGATCCTTTGCCGCATAGCCATCAATGATTGCCGCCGTGCCATCGCGGCTTCCGTCATCCATCACCAGAAGTTCAAAATCCGTATAGGTCTGATTCAGGATGCTCTCCATGCACCGTCTGATCGTATTCTCTGCATTGTACACAGGTACAATGATACTGACTGCTGCCATATGTATACCTCGCTGAGGCAAAATCCACGTTCAAGTATTACATGCTTATATGCAGGAGGCTTTCATCCTGCAGAATCTCTCCGCGTTCGTCGGATCCGGCCCCTTCATCTTCCCTCTTCTCCTGCCGCGTTGTCAAAAGCCGGATGCCGTTCAGCTCGATGTCATCCTGCACCGGAATCAGAATGTATTCTCTTCCGTCAATGACCTTCGTCGTGATCATGGAAGACATTTCCGACTTCACCGAAATCTTCACACTGGGCGATTTGATCTCCATCACCGTCCGCCCAGCGATGTTCTCCGCCCGGAAGGTCTTGCCCTCGCCGACCTCCTGATCATAGGCTTCCTCAAACTGCTCCAGCGCCTTTGGCGCAATTCCGGTATCGTTCAGAATCCTCCGCACCTCTGTTTTGCCGAGCTCCAGCGGCTCCTCGCTGTCCTCGTTTTGCTTTACCATCTCATCCAGAGCGTCCGTCAGATTCTTCACGTTCTCAAAATCGCAGTCGCGGCCGAGCGTCTGCTCCACCAGCCCCGTGAACAGCTCCTTCTGCACCGATTCCGTGACTGGCATGTCTCCGCCGATGAGACCGTCCATCAGCTCCGGATGACGCTCGTCCTCCTTCTTCGCATAGTACAGAATGGAGTGAATATCCGCGCCGCGGTCGTGGAATGCCGGGTACAGAAAGCCCAGCTCCGGCATCTGCACGCCGAGATCACTTCTCTTGTTGATAAAGCTTAATGTCTCCTCATCGTAGCAGAGGCCCTCCTTGACCTCGACCACCGGGCAAATGCAGCACACCATAAAGGAATACACGTTCTCACTGGCATCATCCATGTCAATTCCATCTGAGGTTCTGCCCGGCACATCATATACGCCGTGCGCCAGAACGATCAGATGACGTCCTGCCAAATCCAGATTCTCCAGAATGTGCGTGAAAAACTCATTGTTCAGCTCTTCATCCGTGTAATCCGACTGGAGCATCCGGAACATCATGTCCTGCTTGCCGCCCGCGTTCTCTTCCTGCAGCGGGAATTCCATGGTGAACAGGTTCTTGCCGATCTTTCCGGTCAAAGTCTTCCGGAAAAGCTCGCAATATTTCTCCAATTCCTCTTCCTGCAGTGCGCGGAAGGTCTGCTTCAGCTGCGTAATGATCGTTCCGTCCTCCGCAACAAAGCAGCCAGTCATCCGGTCGATGACACACCGGTCCTTGGTCATGGTTTTTCTGATTTCCTGTATTTCCTTGCGATCCATGTTTCCTCTTCTTTCTTACACTTATCCTGAGAACAAGCAAGGCCTGTTGCACCTCGCCTCCGGCCTTTGTTTTCCCACCATCGGAAAACATAGTCAGGATCTGCCGCGATGTGCCTCCTCCTCAATCTGCTCCAGAACATCTTCCACGCTTTCCGCAAAAAAAAGGCGCTCCAACATTTCCGGCAGCATGAAGCCTTCCTTCATCATCGTCTGATACATGCTCTGGAGCGGACGATAGTAGCCGTCCAGGCTGCATAGAATGCACTTTTTGGCATGCTGGTCGAGCGTTGCCAGAGAAAAAGCCTCCGTGATTTCCTCCAGAGTCCCCGGTCCTCCCGGCATTGCGATGTAAATATCCGCAAGCTCCAGCATTTTTGCCTTTCTCGAGGACATCGAATCCGTCACGATCATCTGCGTCAGGTCCTTTTTCTGCCAGCCGCGATCCACCATAAACTGCGGAATGACACCAATGATGGAATTCTCCCGGTCACCCGCACTTTTCTGGACGCTTTCTGCCACAATCCCCATCGTGCCGAGAGCTCCCGCACCATAAATCAGCGTATGCCCATGACTGCCGATGTAAGTTCCGATCTTTTCCGCGGCCTCCCGGTATTTGTCCCCGTTGCCAGGCTTTGCCCCGCAGTAAACTGCTATTTTCATCCTCTCTCCATCTTTCTGTCCGTCTCATCCGGAATGAATTCTCTCTGTCAGAAATCCATCATTTCCCTGTTTCCTCTTCCTGCAGAATCTCTTCGATTCTTCCCTGACGGATCTTCTCCAGATCCTCAAGCAGACTTTCCTGCGAAAAGACCTGTTTCCCGTGAATCCCGCAGGCCTGCGCTCCCAGAATGTTCTCCCGACGGTCATCAAAGAACAGACATTCCGCCGGGTTCAAATGATAGCGCCGCAAAAGCTCCTGATAAATCGGGGGCTCCGGTTTTCCCTCATGAATTTCAAAGGAAACTACCCTTCCATCCAGGTCCTTCATAAAATCTGCATATTGCGTATGCTTGTAGAACAGTTCCTCCGGATAATTGGAAAGAAGGTAAATTCCATATCCCTGCTGTTTCAGGATGTGAACCAGCTCCCAGACTCTGATTCTCGGAAGATGCATGTACTCTCCATGCCCGACAAAGTCTGCGATCACTTTCGCGTCCTCCGGGTATTCCTCTCCCAGTTCCCCGGCAACCTGCTGCCCGTCCTTATTGCCAAGGTCAAATTCGTGCCAAAGCTGCTTCGGATCATCGAACATCTCCGCACCAATTCGGTCCACATCCTCTGGTTTTACACCAAGCGCCTGTAAAAAGTCCCGCCAGCGATACTGAATCAGTACATCGCCCAGATCAAAGACAAGATTTCTGATGTTGTTATTCATGTGTTATCCCCTGTTTTATCCAAAATTCAGCTGGTAGCTCCCGTCGCCCTTCCCTCTCACTGCTCCGGAGAAAAAGACTTCGCAGGCTCTCGCCAGATATTCCGTATCCCATACGCCCGCCGTCTCATAAGAGGAATGCATCGCAAGCTGCGCCAGCCCGATGTCCACCGTATTGAGCGACAGCTGCGATGTGGAGAGATTGCCCAGCGTAGATCCGCCCAACAAATCCGAGCGGTTGTAAAAAATCTGTACCGGCACCTTGGCTTTCCTGCAGATTTCCTTCATCACCGCACCTGAAACCGCATCGGTTGTGTATTTCTGATTCGCGCTGTATTTGATCACGATACCGCCGTTCGGAACCGGTCTGTGGGACGGATCCTCTAACTCCGGATGATTCGGATGGACCGCATGAGCATTGTCCGCCGAGATCATAAAGCTCGACGAAAGGCTCTCCATAAACTCCCTGCGGCTTCTGCCAAGCTCCGTGCTGATCCGCTCCAGTGTACAGCGAAGGAAGGAGGAGTCTGCTCCCTGCTTCGTCATGCTGCCCACTTCTTCATTATCAAATGCACAGTACACATCAATGCTCTCAGACGGCTTTGCCGCAAGAAATCCGCAAAGGGTTCCATAGGCACACTGAAGATCATCCAGGCGTCCGCTGGAAAGAAACTCTTCGTTCAAGCCAAGGACAGCAGCCTTCTCCCGGTTGTACAGATACAGGTCCGTATCCACAATGTCCTCCACAGAAACTCCTGTCTCTTTGGCAATCAGTCTCCGGAATACGGTTCCAGGATCTGTATTTTTCCCATTTTCTCTCCCCGCAATTCCGTCATCTTCCGCACATTCGCAGTCAGAGACACCGCTTTGTATCAGAAGGTCCGGATCTCCTGCCAGGAGCGGTCGGAGATCCTGCTTCATATCCCAACGATAGCCATCATTGATCTCACGATTCATGTGGATTGCCACATTCGGAATAATCATAAGATCCCGGTCGATATTCAGGAGTCTCGTTTCAATCCCGTTTTCCGTACGGACAATCACCCGTCCTGCCACGGACAGCGGACGGTCCAGCCACGGGGCCAGAAGCATTCCGCCATATTTCTCCACATTCAGCGTAACATACCGGTTTTCTACCACGATCTCCGCATTGCTCTTGATTCGGAAGGTCGGAGAGTCCAGGTGACTCGCCGCAATGTTATAACCAGCATTCTTTTCCTGCTCCGGAATGCGGAATGCAATCACGGCAGAACCGTTTCTCGTCACAAAATAGTTCCCGCCCGGAGTCAGGCTCCAGTCCGCACCTTCCATGCACTCGGTATAGCCCCGCTCCAGCAGGATTCGGCGGATGTTCTCCGCTGCAAAAAGCGCCACCGGACTTTCATCCAAAAACTTCACCAGGCCTTTTGTAATTTCAGATACACTCATCACTTTCTCTGCTTCCCATCTGCCCGTCTGTTTGCGGACTTTTCCTATTATATCAAACTCCGCACACTCGATTCCATCTGAAGATCGCGGTTTGTATCTCTGCTCACGATTCCCCACGCCATCGGAAAGTCAGAGGCGGGATGCTCATATTGTCCGTGCAGGGAAGTTCTAAGGCTCGAACGCTTCTGCAGAACAGGCACGAAAAGTCCAAACTCGCCCATACATGCAGGAAAGCTTCACCCGCAAGCGGGGCCCGGCTTTCCTGCGGGCTCAGACAGATGGACTTTTCGCGCCTTTTGAAGCGTATCTTCGCCAAGAGCTTCCGCTGCACTCCCAGAAATCGCATCCCTTCCTGCTGACTTTCCTTGGCTGATGTTCATGGCTGGGACAAGTGTAAGGAGCCGGTCTGT